>CAYPIB010000004.1:6007-28754 GCA_964410675.1 uncultured Roseburia sp. | reverse complement strand
TCGAAATCGTAACTATGGGATATTCCCCAAATCTTAAACAGAAAAAGATATGGAACTGAATGAAAGAGAAAAGGAAATTATCACATTGAGGTTTTTTGAGGGAAAGACACAGATGGAAGTGGCTGAAATGATAAGTATATCACAGGCGCAGGTTAGCCGTCTGGAAAAAAATGCATTAAAAAGTATGCGGGAGTATTTGGAAAAATAAGAAAAGGGAGTGTTTCAATCGCTTAATTATGAAGTGATTAGACACTCCCTTAAAATTCGTAAAGGAAGAAATTACCTTGCAATTACATATTCTTTTGTCAGAACAATATCGGCAGTCAGCCGAATATCTTGAGAGGAAGCCGCCGCACAGATTGTATACTTTCCTGGTTTGGCAATATAACAGTGTCTTTCCTCATCATAGTAAGAAAAGCTGTATGCACTGAGTGAAAGTGTTACTTTCTTTTCTTCATTTGGATTTAAGGTGATTTTATCAAAATTACGCAGCTCCTTACTTGGACGTTTTGGTAAAGCGTTACAATCAGGCATAACATAGACTTGTATCGTTTCCTTGCCCGATACTAAGCCGGAGTTAGCAATGACTAATTCGACTGTACACTCCAGATTAGGTTCCTTTTCCAGAAGCTTAACAGAAAGGTTACGATAATCAAAAGTAGTGTAGGATAGTCCAAACCCAAAAGGGAAAGCAGGTTTTACTTTAAAAGTATCAAAGTAACGATAGCCTACATATATATCATCGTTGTAGGTAACGTTTTCATTTCCGGGAAATTCTCCTAACTGATAGGATGGGGTATCCTCTAATTTTTTAGGAAGCGTCATCGGGAGCTTACCGGAAGGATTAATAAGTCCAAAAAGAACTTCTGCAAGAGCAAACCCGCCCTCCATACCATTATAAGAAGAATAGAGTATTGTTTTTGCATCGTCCATCCAGGCAGACATATCAACCGGGGAACCGGAAATCATCGTAACAATCATATCGGGGCGAATGGCAAGCAGCTCTTTAATAAGAGAATCTTGTTCATAAGGAAGCATCATATGATCACGGTCTCTGCCCTCTACATCATAGTCATGATTCAGCCCGCCGATAAAAATGACCGCATCACCTTCCAGGGCAGCTTTTTTTGCCCGTTCTCGATAAAGAGTATTAATCTGTTTATCAGCTTCGGAACTTAATTTTAAATTTTTCTTAATGGCTAAGTCGATATCTTGATTTAAACTGGTCGCCTGCCAGCTTTCTGTCGTATCTTCATCCCAGACATTTCCCACCACTCTTGCGTAATATCCTGGTTCATAAATAACTTCGTAATTGCCGCCAAGCAGCATATTTAAGCCAAGGAGGGGTGAAATTTCATAGAGGGCTTTAATTTCAGCACTTCCCCCGCCATTAGCATGAAGACGGTCACCATTATCACCAATAACAACAACTTTTTTTATTTTATTTTTTGAAAGCGGTAAGAGAGAGGCATCATTTTTTAATAGAATAATTGATTCCTCGGCAGTCTTTAATAAGGTTTCATGAGCTTCCTTTTGATTATAAGTGCCAGAGATGCGTTCTCCGTCAAGCATGTGTAAGTCATTCATGACATGTAAAATATGCATTATTTTTTTATCAAGTTCAGCCTCTTTTTCAGGTTCTTTTTCAATTGCCTCCCTTAAGTTATCAGCCATAAAGTATGCGTCAAAATCGTCGGTTACGCTCATTTCCATATCAAGGGAGGTATGGAGTGCCTCTGGCATATCATGGACACCGCCCCAGTCTGAAATAACGATACCATCAAATTGCCATTCCTCTCTTAAAATTTTATCTAAAAGATAGGGATGATGGCAGCAAAAGGTTTCTTGAAAACGATTATAGGCACCCATCATTCCATGTGCTCCGCCTTTTTTAACAGCAGCACGGAAAGCAGGAAGATAAATTTCAAATAGAGCCCGCTCACTTACCTTTACATTGACATCCATACGTCTTGTTTCTTGATTATTCAAAGCAAAATGCTTCACACAGGCAGAGACATCCGATTCTTCGATTCCTCTAATATAAGGAACCGCCATTTCACCGCTTAAATAAGGATCCTCACTCATATATTCAAAATTTCTTCCACAAAGAGGAGAGCGCTGGATATTAATGCCCGGTGCCAGTATCATGTCTTTTCCCCGTCCCCTTGCCTCTAATCCAAGCACTTGGCCGGAAGCATAGGAAAGCTCACGGTTAAATGTCGCTGCCAGAGCGCTGTTGCTGGGGAGATAGGAAGTGTAATCGGAGCTATTGTCGATGGGAGTCCATTTCGAGGGCTCATATTGCATGCGAACACCCATCGGTCCGTCGGATGATTTAAATGCTGGAATTCCAAGGCGTTCTACCGGCTTTGTGGAAAATAATTCACAGCCATGCACCATGTCTATTTTTTCATCAATAGTCAGCTTGTTTAGAAGCTCTAATAATTGTTTCTTTATCATAAAAGTTACCTCCTAATTAATTATGTCTTTATCTTATGAGAAAAATGAGTTACAATATATAAAAATTGTGTCTTTTGTATTAGATTTATGTCCAAGGAGGGGGGAAATTCATTTCTTGGCGGCGGCTCTATCTAACAATACTTTGTAAGCTCATTTTTCTGGGCATTGCAATGAGCCCTTAAGCGTAAAAGCATGTGCAGCAAAGGCTTTCATGCTTTTAGGAACCCCTTATGGTCTCATTTTCATAGAAAAGAGGGCATTCCAAAGTAATGTTAGTAAGAGCCGCCGCCAAGAAATGAATTTCGCTAATGCCTAAAAATACAATGTGAATAGGTAACTAATAACAACATTAATAAGTTTCCCCTAGGTTGATTTTTTTAACTTAAATTAAATGTAAGTCCATTGATAGATTAGGTTTTTATTTGTACAATATAAGCAGAGGTGAAATGTATGAAGGATATTAATATTGGGAAGATAATTGTGGTGAAACGAAAAGAGAAGGGGATTACGCAGGATGAGCTTGCATCTTATATCGGGGTTTCCAAAGCGTCTGTCTCAAAGTGGGAAACGGGGCAAAGTTGTCCTGATATTTTGTTTCTGCCGCAGCTTGCGACATATTTTAATATTAGTATTGATGAGCTGATGGGTTATGCTCCGCAAATGACGAAGGAAGATATCGGTGCGCTATACCAAAAATTAACGGTTGACTTTGCCAAAAAGCCTTTTGCAGAAGTCATGGGAAAAATAGACGCAATCATCAAAAAATATTACTCTTGCTTTCCGCTTTTGCTGCAAATGGTGGTGGTTTTGTTAAATCATTATACATTGGCTGAAGGGAGCGATGCCCAAACCATGGTTTTAGAGCAGGCGCTTACTCTTTGCCAAAGGATAAAGGCAGAGAGCGAAGATGTCCACTTAAACCGGCAGGCAAACTCCATGGAAGCCACTCTCAATCTGATGATGAACCGGCCAAATGAGGTTCTCAACCTGCTGGACGTTACGATGCACCCCATCGATCAGGATGTCATGCTGTTGGCGAGTGCCTATGAGATGAAGGGTGATACTATAAATGCAAAAAAAACATTGCAAATCACAAGCTATCAGTATGTTTTATATATTGTTGGGGCGGCAGTAAAGCTTTTGCCCCTATATGTAGATGACAGAGAACGCTTTGAAGAAATTTTACGGCGCAATTATTTAATTGCTCATAATTTTAATTTAGAAACATTGCACCCAAATGCCTTTATCCAACTTTCTGCAACGGCGGCTTATTGCCTGACGATGCTTGGTGAATATGACAGGGCACTTGATTTTTTAAATAAATGTATCAATGCATTTAAAAATTTTGTATTTCCGGTTATACTGCATGGTGATGAGTATTTTGACTTGCTGGGTGATTGGTTCCGGGATTATGATCTTGGCGGTAATGCGCCAAGGGATGAAAAGCTAATCAAAGAAAGCATGCTTGATATAATAACAAGCCCAGTGTTTACCCCGCTTTTTGAATTTCCCCAATATAAAAACATTGTTGATAGTGCCAAAAATCTATAGGAGGACTTATTATGGATATAGTAAGAGAATACTTACCTTTTCTAGTACCACTTATAATTGCTCAGTTTGTACTTGCAGTTATCGCACTTGTACATGTGCTGAAACATCCTAATTATCGTTTTGGAAATAAAATAATGTGGATTATAATAGTATGTTTCATACAATTTATCGGCCCCATTGTATATTTTGTATTTGGCAGGGAGGAAGAATAATGGGTGTCTTGGAAATCAAACAGCTTTATAAAAGTTTTGGAAGTCATATTGTATTAAACGGGATGGATATGGAAGTTCCCGAGCATTCCATATTTGGGTTTGTCGGGCAGAATGGTGCGGGAAAAACAACAACAATGAAAATTGTGCTTGGATTACTCGCATCCACAAGCGGTCATATATCTGTATGCGGAGAAGAAGTGTCTTATGGTGAAACGAAAACAAATCGTAACATTGGGTATCTTCCGGATGTTCCTGCATTTTACGGGTATATGAACCCAATGGAATATCTGAATCTATGCGGGGAAATTACCGGTTTGTCTAAAGCGCAGATAAGAGCAAAGGGCGAAGAATTACTTACTCTTGTGGGGCTTGCCGATGAAAAGCGAAGGATAAGCGGCTTTTCTCGGGGGATGAAGCAGCGTCTTGGAATAGTGCAGGCTTTGTTAAATGAACCCAAGCTTTTAATTTGTGATGAGCCGACATCAGCGCTTGATCCTATCGGCAGGAAGGAAATACTTGATATTTTACTTGCGGTTAAGGGAAAGACAACCGTTGTATTTTCTACTCATATCCTGTCTGATGTGGAAAGAATATGTGATCGTGTTGCAGTCTTACATAAGGGAAAACTGGCTTTATCCGGTACACTTGCGCAGATAAAGGAAAGCAACAGACACAATGGTTTTATCATAGAGTTCTCAAATGCTGAGGAATTGTCCCTTTTTGTTGCTTGTGAGGAGCTAAAGCATTCATTCATCAATCTATCACAGCAGGACAACACTCTGACCATAACCATTTCAGATGCGAAAACAAAAGGGCATTTCTTGATGGAGCTGTTGGCAAAAAAGCGGATTGTACCGCTAAAGTTTGAAGCAATGGAGCCCACATTGGAGAGTTTATTTGCGGAGGTGGTAAAATGAGGCATTATATTGCTTTTATGAAAAAGGAGCTGCTTGAAAGTATACGAACGTACAAAATGATAATTATGCTGCTGGTGTTTTTTGCCTTCGGTATTATGAATCCGCTCACAGCCAAAATGACCCCTGACCTTCTGAGTGCTGTTATGCCGGTGGGAGTGTCAATTACGATGCCGGATCCGACTGGGTATGACTCTTATACACAATTTTTTAAGAACATTTCACAGATGGGTTTTATCGTAATGGTTTGCATTTTCAGTGGTATACTGGGAACAGAATTATCGAAGGGAACACTGATTAATATGTTAACAAAAGGATTATCACGCGGTGCGGTCATCCTTTCTAAGTACACTTCAATGGCACTTATCTGGACAATGAGTTTTGTGCTCTCATTTATTGTAACATGGGGATACACAGTGTATCTGTTTCCGAATGACGAGCCGGTTAATTTGCTGTTTTCGGTTTTTTGCCTTTGGTTATTCGGCATGTTCTTATTGGCGCTGCTATTGTTTGCGGCCGCGCTTGCAAAAAAATACTATGGATGCCTTCTTATTACCGGCGCCGGAATCGTCGTTTGCATGCTTGTTAATATCATACCATCTGCACATAAATATAATCCGCTTTCTCTGGCTTCAAAAAACATGGATGTAATAATGGGCAAAGTAGAGGCTTCGACCGTCTATTCGTGTGTCTGGGTTACCGGCGTACTCTCAGTTGCCTTCGTTATTTTAGCGGTTCTGATATTTAGAAAAAAGCAGTTGTAACTACTTTTCTACAGGCGTATCGCATACGCCGAACGACTATTAAAAAATACGAGGAGAATATAGAATGCATTTTGACAAAGAATTAAATATGCGTCTTTTCTTACAGCGGGAAGAAGGAATGCCTCATGCACCGATACAGCGGGAAATGAATTTTTATGAATTAGTGAAACTTGGTGAAACGAAAAAGGTGCAAATGCTTTTAAAAGAGCATCCGATTGATCAAGGTGGTGGAAAGGGCATTCTTTCTAAAAATCCGACCAGAAATATTTTGTATCACTTTATTGTATCGACTGCAATGATAACTCGAATATGTATTGAAGGGGGAATGGAGCCGGAAACGGCATACAGCTTAAGCGATATGTATATTCAAAGAGCAGATGAATTAGACAGCAGAAAGGAATTGACAGAGTTACATTATGAGATGGTGATGGATTTTGTAAGGCGTATGCAATTGCAGAAAAAAGAAAACTTATTTTCGAAGCATATTGTTAATAGCGTCAATTATATTCAGAATCATCTTCATGAGAGAATTGGAGTGGAAGAGCTAGCAATGGCTGCTGGTTTGTCGCCAAATTATTTTTCAAAATTATTTAAAAGGGAAACCGGATTTTCCGTCAGTCAATATATCCGAAAAGAAAAGTTAGAAGCAGCTAAGAATCTGTTAAAATATTCAGAATATAGTTATTTAGAAATTGCCAATTATTTATCCTTTTCCTCGCAGAGCCACTTTATTCAATTATTTAAAAGTCAAACCGGTTTCACTCCTAAGGAGTTTCGAAATAAATACTATCGCAGTGTGTGGAAGGAAAAGTAGTCATATAGAGTGTAACACCGTAACATTTTAAAGAACTTAGCATAAGCTAATAAAAAGACTAAGGTGATAGTATGCTTTTTAGTGATTTTTGTCAAAAGGAAGTAATCAGCGTTAAGGATTGCCGTAAACTTGGTCATGTTAAGGATTTAGAATTTGATGAATGTACCGGCTGTATTTGCAAGATTATTGTAAGAAATGGATTTTGCTTAGGCAATATTTTTCAAGGGGCTGACGAGGTTGTAATACCGATGAAAAAAATATGTCAAATTGGTCCTGATATAATTTTGGTTGAATTATAAATCCGCTGTGTGAAGCATTTAAATAGTTGACATAATTAGATTCTTCTTATATACTGTAGTTAGTGCAAAAAAGTATAAAATGCAGTATATATTATGAATTTAGCGAGGGGGATCACCTATGAAGTGTCCGTTTTGTGGTCATGAAAATACAAGGGTAATTGACTCTAGACCAGCAGAAGAAAATAATTCGATCAGACGCCGTCGTGTATGTGATGAATGCAGCAAAAGGTTTACTACATATGAAAAGATAGAGACGATACCGCTGATTATTATTAAAAAAGATAATAACAGGGAGACATATGATCGTTCAAAAATCGAGGCAGGTGTGCTGAGAGCATGTCATAAGCGTCCAATCAGTGCCAATCAAATTACACAGCTTGTCAATGAAATAGAAACACAAATCTTTAGCATGGAAGATAAAGAGATTCCAAGTACAGTCATTGGTGAACTTGTTATGAATAAGCTAAAAGATTTAGAAGCAGTGGCTTATGTGCGTTTTGCTTCTGTTTATAGAGAGTTTAAAGATATTAACACTTTTATGGACGAATTAAAGAGTGTACTTAATAAATAGGAAAATCCGGTAAAATTTGCCGGATTTTCTTTTTTTGATAAAAAAATATCAATGTTCTTAAAAAAATACTTGCCATTATTTATGGTTATGTTATACAATGAGCCATGGATAACTCTGATCAGAGTCTAATTAAGTCTGAAAATTAAAAATAATAGGTTTTTATTTTATTCAGATATCATACATGAAAGACAATTGAATATGGAATAATGAAAGAAGAAAGGAAACACAACAATGAAAAGATGTAAAAACTTTTTAATGCTGATTGTGTTATTTACTCTTACTATTACACTGGGTGGATGCGCAGGCGATAAGTCAGGAGAAGAAAATTCTTCCGAAATTACCATTGGAATCCCACAAGATCTGGACGATAGTCTTGATCCGCATATTGCGGCTTCAACAGGCTCCGCTGGAACAAGGGAAATACTGTTTAATATTTTTGAAGGCTTAGTAAAGCCTGACAGTAATGGTAATTTATATGCTGCGGTAGCCAGTCACTATATGGTAGGTGATGATGGCACAGTCTATACTTTTACACTGAGAGATGGTGTAAAGTTTCATGACGGTACAATGGTTACGGCGGAGGATGTAATTTATTCAATTGAACGATGCGCCGATACAAGTAAGAATGAAACACCTCTTGTACCGGCTTTTTCTAATATTAAGAAGATAGAGCAAAAGGATAAAAATATTATCATAACGCTAGAAAATCCGGATACTGAATTTTTATCTTATATGACGGCGGCAATTATACCAAAAAGTAATCAAAGTCCGGATAGTGTTGCAATTGGAACAGGGCCATACAAGTATATTTCCCGTTCTCCGCAGGAAGAAGTTATTTTAGAAAAGTTTGATGATTACTATGATGATAAGGCAAGTATTGATCATATTACGCTGAAAATTATTGCCAATGCAGATACGATTGCCACGAACTTAAATGGTGGTGCAGTTGATATGGTTGCAAGAGTAACAGCTTCACAGGCAGCGGAGCTTAGTGATGATTTTAATGTAAATGAAGGGACGATGAACCTTGTTCAGGCACTTTATTTAAACAATGGGTCAAAACCGTTTAATGATATAAGAGTACGTCAGGCACTTAGCTATGCAGTAGACAAGACAGCTCTTATTGAAATGGTTTCGGAAGGAAAGGGAGTTCCAATCGGCAGCAGTATGTTCCCGGCGTTTGCGAAATACTTTACAAAGGAATTGGCAGACAATTATCCGCATGATGTGGACATGGCTAAGCAGCTGCTGACAGAAGCAGGATATCCGGATGGATTTGAATTTACGATTACAGTACCTTCTAATTATCAGCAGCATATTGACACAGCACAAGTGCTTGTAGAGCAGTTAAAACAAATTAATGTAAAAGCGACGATTAATTTAATCGAGTGGGACAGCTGGCTGAGTGATGTTTATATGAATCGTAACTTTGAATCAACCGTAGTTGGTGTAGATGCTTCCAGCTTGACTGCAAGAGCTTTATTAGAGCGTTTTACTAAAACAGCAAGCAATAATTTTATTAATTTTTCATCGGATGCATATGATAAGGCAATGAAGAATGCAATGGAATCGGCAGATGATGTAGAGCAAATTAAATATTATAAAGAATGTGAAAAGATATTATCTGAAGAAGCAGCTAATGTATATATTCAGGATTTACCGGTATATGTTGCGCTTAATAAAAAATATGCAGGATATACATTTTATCCGTTATATGTGCAGGATTTTGCAAGTCTATATATTGTAGATGAATAAAAATAGATATATTTTAACAATAGATTAAGAAAGCAGGTGAGGAAATGAGATATATTGGTAAAAAAGTTTTAACAATGTTATTTACCATATTGATGATTTCCTTTCTTGTTTTTTTGGCTTTTGCAGTGTTGCCGGGTGATCCGGCTTTATCAAAGCTTGGAACGGATGCTACCCCTGAAAGAGTTTTAGCGCTTCGAGAGGAAATGGGTTTAAATGAACCTTTTTTTGTGCGCTATGGAACATGGCTTGTTTCACTGATAAAAGGTGACATGGGAATCTCTTATAGCTATGGAATGCCGGTTAAGGATTTGATTTTAGACAAACTGCCAATCACAATAACCTTAACGATTATGGCATTCGTTTTGATAGTGATTGTTTCGATTCCGCTTGGTATTTATACGGCAAAATACCAGGGAAGATTGATGGAAAAAATAATTTATTTTCTTAATCAGCTTATTATGGCCGTGCCGCCGTTTTTTTCAGGAATATTAATTACACTTTTATTTGGGCTTGTTTTTAGATGGTTTGTACCCGGAGGTTTTGTATCATACGAAAAGAATTTTGCTTCCTTTATACAATATATGATTTATCCTGCGGTTGCCATTGCGCTTCCTAAAATTGCAATGACAGTTAAGCTTCTTAGAAGCTCGCTGATTAAGGAATCTAAGAAGGAATATGTCAGAACCGCTTATAGTAAAGGAAATAATACCAATGGAGTCTTTTACGGTCATATTTTAAAAAATGCAATCATTCCGGTTGTAACATTTTTAGGAATGGTACTTGCTGATATTGTGGCGGGCAGTATTATAATAGAACAGGTATTCAATATTCCGGGTATTGGAAGAATATTATTAACATCTATTATGAACCGGGATTATCCTGTCGTAGAAGCTATTATCGTATGCTTGGGTGTTATGGTTGTCATTATCAACTTTGTTGTCGATGTTTTATATCGTTTGATAGATCCACGCATGAAAAGGAGCTAGCATGAAGAAGCAGAAAAATTACAATCTCATATTGGGAAGTATCTGCATGGGAATCACACTTCTTTTTGTGCTTCTTTCTATTGTGTATACTCCTTATGATCCGGATGCGATGGATGGAGCCAGTAAGTTTGCCGGTATTTCCACGAAGCACCTGATGGGGTGTGATAATTTCGGACGGGATATTTTCAGCCGTGTTTTGGAGGGAACCAGAAATACATTAATTGTAGCGATTGGAACCGGCGCAATCGGAGTATTTTTTGGCATTCTTTTAGGTGCACTGACGGGATATTTTGGCGGAGTATTAGATGAAATATTAATGCGTTTCAATGACGCTGTTTTTGCTTTTCCAAGCATCCTGCTGGCTCTCGTTGTAGTCAGCCTTTTAGGACCGGGAAAGTACAAGGTTATGCTTGCACTTGGAATTGCATTTATTCCGAGCTTTGCCAGAATTGTACGTGGTGAATTTTTAAAAAATAAAGAACTCGATTATATAAGAAGTGCTAAACTTATGGGAGCAGGCCATTTCCGCATTATCTTTGTCCATATTTTACCAAACATACTGACAGTGCTTATTTCAAGCATAATGATAGGATTTAATAATGCGGTTTTAGCGGAGGCGGGTATGAGTTATCTTGGCATTGGTGTGCAGCCGCCGGAAGCAAGTCTTGGAAGAATGCTTTCAGAGGCACAGACATATTTGTTTTCCGCACCTCATTATGCCATTTTCCCCGGGCTGGTCATTATTATTATGGTGCTTGGTTTTTCTTTGTTAGGTGATGCTATTTCTGAGAAGAAGTAGGCACTCAAAGGTGAAAGAGAGGTTGTCATGCTGCTTGAAGTCAAAGATTTAAATATAGAATTTTATGATCATGCGATGTTAGAAAAGGTTGTATATGATTTTAGCATGTCATTAGAACAGGGTGAAATTGTCGGCATTGTCGGTGAATCCGGTTCAGGAAAGACGATGAGTGCTTTGGCTATTGCCGGTCTCTTACATCGGAAGGATATGAAGAAGAGCGGTGAGATTTTATTTGACGGGAAGGATTTGCTGACTTGCAAACGCTCTGAGCTCCGTGCTTATCAAGGAAGTCAGATCTCGATGATTTTTCAAGAGCCAATGACTTCATTAAATCCGGTTCAAAAAATTGGCATTCAAGTAGAAGAGTGCCTTAAAATTCATACAAAGCTTTCCAGGGAAGAACGAAAAATAAAAGCAATCCAAATATTAAAGGATGTAGAAATAAAAAATGCGGAAGAAGTATACTATATGTATCCGCATCAACTATCAGGAGGAATGCGGCAGCGTGTTATGATTGCTTCTGCGATGATTCTTGAACCAAAGATTTTAATTGCAGATGAACCGACAACAGCACTTGATGTAACAATTCAGGCGCAAATAGTCAAGCTTTTAAAAAAGCTCAATGAAGAAAAGAGTACAAGCATCTTATTTATTTCCCATGACTTAAGTCTTGTGAGAAAACTCTGCCATAGGGTCATAGTTATGAAAGATGGTTATTTAATCGAACAGGGTAACATAAATGATATATTTGATCATCCAAAGCAGGAATATACGAAGCATTTGATTGCCTCGATTCCAAGCATTGAGGAATTAGGAGAAACATGTCGGAAATCATATTAGAAGTGAAAAAACTGAATACTTACTATGATGATGAGGGGACACCATTTCATAAAGGCAAGAAAAGACAAGTATGCAAAGACATTTCTTTCCAAATGAAAGCAGGTGAGGTTTTGGGGCTTGTCGGAGAGAGTGGAAGCGGAAAAACAACCCTTGTTAAAACAATTCTTGGTATGGTAAAGGAATATGAAGGGGAAGTTATTTGTAATGCCATAAGACCGCAGATGATTTTTCAAGATCCATACAGCTCTTTGAATCCCAGTAAAAAAATTGGCTGGCTCTTACAAGAACCGCTTCGGATAAAAGGTGGATTTTCTAAAGCAGAGAGAGAAGAGAAAGCATATGCAATGTTAGAAAAGGTCGGTCTTTCATCTAACCTCTTTCATTATTATCCGAAAGAGCTTTCAGGAGGACAAAGACAGCGTGCTGCCATTGGTATTGCTTTAATGCTGGATCCAAAACTATTAATTGCAGATGAACCGGTGTCTGCACTTGATGTTACAATTCAGGCACAAATAATGGAGCTCTTATTAAAGCTGAAAAAAGAGATGGGTTTATCAATTTTATTTATATCACATGATTTAAGAGTTGTGTATAAAATGTGTGACAGGGTTTTAATTATGGAAGGCGGAACAATTGTAGAACAAGGTAATATAAAGGAAATATATCAAAATCCGAAGCATACTTACACTAAAATGTTATTAGATGCAATTTTATACTAAGTTATTTTTGTATAATTACGATAACTATATTATAAAAAAATATTATATGCTAAAAATAGATTTAATTTATAAAGGAAGTTGATATACGATGAGAATAGACGGTTCCAATCATACAGCATTATATCCGATAAAAAACGAAGAAGTACAACAATCCGTCATTGAAAAGCCACAGGTGCTTCTAAGCAGTGATGTAAATACAGCAGAAAATCCCAAAGAAAGAACGGCAGAAAGTTCTGTTTCTGTTAAGGTCTCTAAGACGGCAGAGCTAGAGAATATCTCTCTTACGTTCAATAAGGGGGATACATTTGATTATCTTGGAAAAGAAAAGCAGATTGAAAGTCTTGATGTGCAAAGAGCGGTTCAAGGTGCGCAAAAGGATAAGATATTACAGCAATATCATTATTTTGTCGGCAGTCCGGACATTGGCATAGAAATATTCAAAAGTGAAGATGGAACCGTCATAGCAAAATAAAACATAATAGATATACATAAAAACACCTTGCAAATATGCGAGGTGTTTTCTATACTATTACTATGAATATATTAGAAAAATTTTATCCTGACAATGATATAAATTCGACTTATGAAATTAATTTTGAAGAGTTGGCTGGTCTTGGATACCGCGGCATTATATTTGATGTAGATAATACATTAGTGCCGCATGGAGCGCCGGCAGATGAAAAGAGCATTGCACTGTTTAAGCGTTTGAAGGGACTTGGAATGAAGACAATGCTTTTATCCAATAATAAAGAACCAAGAGTGAAAGCATTTGCCGAACAAGTAAATACTCCTTATATGTATAAGGCAAACAAGCCGGGTACGGCAGGGTATTTTAGAGCCATGAAGGAAATGGGTACGGATAAAGATAATACTGTTTTTATTGGGGATCAGTTATTTACGGATGTTTGGGGTGCAAAACGTGCTGGTATTATTACTTATCTAGTCAAACCGATTCATCCAAAAGAAGAAATTCAAATAGTATTAAAACGCTGTTTAGAAAAAATTGTTCTTTATTTTTATCGAAAAAAGAAAAGACAGGAAGAAAAAAATGCAGGAAATTAATGGTAAAACACAATTATGCGGATTGATAGGGAAGCCGGTGGAGCATACAGTATCTCCGCTTATTCACAATCATTTAGCGAAAAGCGAAGGGTGCAATTTAGTATATGTTCCTTTTTTAGTGGAAGAGGATAAAATACAGGAGGCTGTTGAAGGAGCACTGGCATTAAATATGTTAGGCTTGAATGTAACAGTTCCTTATAAGAGTAGTGTTATAACTCATTTAAAGGCGGTAGATGGGCTTGCAAGGGATATTGGCGCAGTGAATACACTTGTACGTATTGACGGGGGCTACAAGGGCTATAATACGGATATGCCGGGGCTGCTTCGTGCCATGAAGTCAGAGAACATTGCGCTAAAGGGAGAGGTGGTTGTAATCCTTGGTGCCGGCGGTGCGGCCAGATCAGCAGCACTTATGTGTGCCAGAGAAGGTGCCGAGGCAGTTTACATCTTAAACCGCACGATTGAAAAAGCGATGGCTGTGGCAGAGGAGGTCAATCATATACATGGGCATCATATTATCACACCGATGAAACTAACGGATTACAAGAAGCTTCCGTCCGGAAAATATCTGGCAATTCAAGCGACAAGTGTTGGACTCCATCCGAATACAGAAGAGGCCGTCATCAGTCATGAAGATTTCTATGAAAAGGTACATACCGGTGTTGATTTGATTTATAATCCATATACGACTAAATTTATGAAGTTGGTGCAGAAGTCTGGCGGAAAAGTGATGAATGGACTGAAAATGCTTTTATATCAGGGAATTATTGCTTTTGAGCTTTGGACTGATGTAACAATATCAGAAGAAACTGCCCAGATTATACTATCCAAAATAAAGAAAGAGCTAAAGAATGATGAGTAATATAATTTTAATAGGCTATATGGGAAGCGGAAAAAGTACCGTTGGCAAAAGACTTTCCTATGTACTGCGTAAACCGTTTTTGGACACGGATAGACTAATTGAAAAAAAAGAAGATATTACTATTTCAGAAATTTTTTCAATGTATGGAGAAGAATATTTTAGAAATTTGGAGACAGGGTGTTTAGAAGATATTATATTGCAAAAGGGAGAATACGTCATAGCGGTTGGCGGAGGGCTTCCGATAAGAGAATATAATCGAGAATTACTAAAGAAAATTGGAACAGTAATATACTTAAGGGCAAATCCGGATACAATATACGAGCGTTTAAAAGAGGATACGACAAGACCGCTCTTGTCAGGGGTAAATCCAAAAGAAAAAATTAAAGAAATGATGAAAACCCGTTCAGAATTTTATGAAGCAGCAGCGGATGTTACAATTGATGTTGATGATATGAATTTTGAAGAGATAATTGAAAAAGCAGGAGAGCTGATAGAATGAAAATATTAGTAATAAATGGACCTAACATTAACTTTTTAGGCATACGTGAAAAAGATGTATATGGAACGAATGACTATGAAGGACTGCTAAAAATGATTGCTGCGAAGGGTGAAGAAACAAACTGTCAAATTGAAGTTTTTCAAAGTAATCATGAAGGTGCGTTAATTGATAGAATTCAGGATTCGTACTTTGACGGCACAGAGGGGATTATTATTAATCCGGGAGCCTATACACATTATAGCTATGCAATTCGTGATGCACTTGCGAGTATTACCGTACCTAAAGTAGAAGTACATATTTCAGATATTACAAAAAGAGAAGAATTTCGAAAGATATCTTTGACAAAAGAAGTATGTGATAATCAAATATATGGGCAGGGACTTAAAGGTTATTTGATGGCAATTGACTATTTACTGAAAAAATAGTAGAAAAAATGGTTGTAAAATGCTGTATTTTATTATAAACTAAAAAGGAATTGTTTTAATGAGGAAATATTAGGAGGAATAAAATATGATTTCTGCAGGTGATTTCAGAAATGGTATCACGATTGAATACGATGGAGGTATTTATCAAATCATCGAGTTTCAGCACGTTAAGCCAGGAAAGGGTGCTGCATTCGTTCGTACCAAATTAAAAAACATCATTAATGGTGGTGTAGTTGAAAAGACCTTTAGACCAACAGAGAAATGCCCTCAAGCACGTATTGATAGAAAAGAGATGCAATATTTATATTCTGATGGTGATTTGTATAATTTCATGGATACAACAAATTATGAGCAGATTGCTTTGAATGAAGAAGCAATTGGTGATGCACTTAAATTTGTAAAAGAAAATGAAATGGTAAAGATTTGTGCTCATAACGGCAATGTATTTGCAGTAGAGCCGCCTTTGTTTGTAGAGCTTGAGATTATTGAAACAGAACCAGGCTTTAAAGGTGATACAGCCACTGGTGCAACAAAACCTGCGACGGTAGAAACAGGTGCGGTTGTATATGTACCGCTTTTTGTAGAGCGTGGCGATAAGATTAAAATTGATACGAGAACCAGCGAATATTTATCCAGAGCTTAGTTACAGTCTGGTGTAGCATTACGATACGATATGATAAGACAATAGGACAAGTTCTATTGTCTTTTTATTTTTATAATCCTGTTTGCATATGCAGTTTCTATTCTAAAGTATAAAACTTTAAGTCTTTGGGCATATTGCCTATCTAAAAGCAAATCAGGAAGGAAAGAATCGTATGAGATTTTATGAATTTAAAAAAGAAGTTGAGAAAAGAATCAAGACTTATTTTGATGACAAGGCTGAAATATCAATCAATACAGTTGAAAAAAATAATGGAGTTTTTTTAGAAGCTCTCGTCATAAAGGAAAGAGGTGAATGGATTTCACCTACTATTTATATAAATTGTTTTTATGAAAGATTTTTAAACGGTATGGAAATAGAAGAGATCGTGAAAGAAATTTATGAGACGTACCAAAGCTGCCGTCAGAAACCAATGGAAGGAGTTGAATTTTTCTCGGATTTTGAACGTGTAAAGGATTTGGTCGTTTATAAATTGATTCATGCCGAAAGAAATAGTGAGCTCCTTAAAAAGATACCTCATATTCCCTATTTAGATATGGCCATTGTTTTTTATAGTATTTTTTATCAAGAGGACTACGGAAACGGCACCATTTTGATTTATAACAAGCATATGCAGATGTGGAGTACAGATAAAGATGTGCTTTATGAATACGCTCAGAAAAATACGCCTGTGCTTCTTCCATACTATTTAACGACAATGGAATCTGTTATGCATGAAATATACAGTGAAGAGGAAAAGATTCAAAAAGGAATTGAAATCGAATTTGCACGAATTCTCGAAAATGAGGCCAGCAAGCTTAAAATGTATGTATTAAGCAATCAGAAAAGATACTTTGGCGCTGCGGCTATTCTTTATCCTGACTTACTAAAAAACTTTGGCTTTGCATGCGGCAGAGATTTCTATATTTTGCCTAGCAGTATTCATGAAGTGATACTCATTCCTGCCAGAGCGGATACATGCATTGATAAGATGTCAGAAATCGTAGAGGATATTAATACGACTCAAATGCCTGTCGAAGAGATACTTTCAGACCGGGCATATTATTATGATAGGGAGTCAGGAGAACTTCAAATGACACAGCCCTATTAAATGCGTAAGCATAAAAAGCCGGGACGCAATTGATCCCGGCTTTTTCCACTGGTATAGGCCATTATTCCAAGTGTTCCTCTTGTATCCCTATTTTTTTTATGTTACTCTAATAAAGTTGGAAAAGACTAAAATTTAAAAGGAGCAGTTATGGAAATAAAGAAAAAACAATATTCATCTAAACAGCTTTTTAAAAGATTTCTTCCTTATTATAGTAACTACTTTAAAACAGTAGCACTTGATTTGTTTTGTGCTGCGCTTACGACCATTTGTGAGCTGGTACTGCCGCTCATTATGCGGCATATAACAAATGCAGCCCTGGAAGGTGTGCTTTTGACGGTCAGAACGATTCTGATTCTTGGTGGAATTTATTTTGTACTGCGTATTATAGATTCTACTGCTAATTACTATATGGCAAATATGGGGCATGTCATGGGCTCTAAAATTGAAACCGATATGCGGCGGGATGCGTATGCCCACTTGCAGAAGCTTTCTAATACTTATTATAGTAATACGAAGGTCGGACAAATTATGGGACGTATTACAAATGATTTATTTGATGTGACCGAATTTTCGCACCATTGTCCGGAGGAGTTTTTTATAGCGGCAATCAAAACCTTAATATCTTTTTTTATTCTCTCGGCCATTAACATTCCGCTGACACTCATTATATTTGCGTTTGTACCGATTATGATGATTTCAAGTGTTCGTGTGAGATTTCATATGAAGCGGGCATTTAGCAAACAGAGAAATCAAATCGGAGAACTGAATGCTAGAATTGAAGACAGCCTCTTAGGACAAAAGGTTGTAAAAGCTTTTGCGAATGAGGAACTTGAGCAGGAGAAGTTTCAAGAAGACAATGAAAAATTTCTTGATATAAAGAAAGAGACTTATCGCTATATGGCAGCTTTTCAGACAATGACTAGATCGTTTGACGGTATCATGTATTTAGCTGTTATTGTAGCAGGCGGTATTTTTCTTGTAAAGGGCTTAATCGAACCGGGTGACCTTGTTGCCTATATGCTTTACGTTACTACATTGATTGCAACGATTCGTCGCATTATTGAATTTGCGGAGCAGTTCCAGCGGGGTATGACCGGAATTGAACGCTTTTTAGAAATAATGGATGCAGATATAGAAATTTTTGATGAGCCGGATGCAGTTGAACTGCAAAATCCAAAGGGTGAAATATCATTCCATGATGTAAGCTTTGAATATCCGGATGACCATAATATTGTTTTTACCAATTTAAACTTACGCGTACACGCAGGGGAAAAGGTTGCAATTGTAGGTCCGTCCGGCGGTGGCAAAACAACACTTTGTAATTTAATTCCAAGGTTTTATGATGTCACCTGCGGCAAAATTTTATTGGATGGCGAGGATGTTAAATCATTTACATTAAAGAGTCTGAGAAAAAATATCGGTATGGTGCAGCAGGATGTATATTTATTTTCAGGCACTGTATTTGAGAATATTGCCTATGGCCGTTTAGATGCCGGCAGAGAAGAGGTTATTGAGGCTGCCAAAAAAGCGGGAGCACATGAATTTATCAGCAATTTAAAGGATGGATATGATACGTATGTCGGGGAACGGGGGGTAAAGCTTTCGGGAGGACAAAAACAAAGGATTAGTATAGCCAGAGTATTTTTAAAAAATCCACCTATTATTATATTAGATGAAGCAACGAGTGCTCTTGATAATGAAAGTGAATTTGAGGTAGCACAGTCGCTGGGTGAACTTGCAAAAGGGAGAACGACACTGACGATTGCCCATCGTTTATCAAGTATTAGGAATTCAGATCGAATTCTTGTGCTTGCAGAGGAGGGGATTGTGGAGGAAGGAAGTCATGAACATCTCCTTGCCCAGAAAGGTATTTATTATCAATACTATATGACAGCCAGTAGTTTAAGCTGATTTTAAAATTAATAGAAAATAAAATATAGGGAATAGTATGGAAAAAAGTAACTATTAAGACATGAAAAGTTCACTTGCTATCTGTTAGGAAATATGCTATGATACCAAAGATGTAACAATTCTGTAACATCTGTGCCCATAGTTTAACGGATAAAACAGCTGATTCCGGTTCAGCCGATGGGGGTTCGATTCCTCTTGGGCACGTTCTTTTTCAAAGATTTGAACAATAGATAAAGACAGTAAGAAAAGAAAAGGAAGAGGTAAAAACATGAGTACAGATCAAAAAAAACCCGAAAACAAAAATTCAGGCGAGGTAATTGATAAAATAAAATTTGCTATTAATTCGTTTGCAGACCGGCTTCGTGATGACAGGAAATTTGCTTATACCATTGGCGGTGTAATCTTAGCGATTATAGTTATTATTATTCTTATAGCAGTTTTCACCGGCAAAAAGCGAGATACACCATCAGGTGAAAATGTTGAAAACACAGTGAGTGATAATAGCGGAGCATCTGAACAAGATGGGGTCGTTAGTGCAGATGATACCCAGGGTGCAGAGACGGAAAATGTTACAACTGATACTGTAAATGTAATGGTGACAAAGTATTTAGATGCATTAACAAGCGGTGATGCAGAAACAATTAAAAATATTAAAAATAAAACAAGTGATGAAGAACTTTTAAAGATTCAGAAAAAAAGTGAATATATTGAAAGCTTTCAAAATGTAAATACCTATAGTAAACCGGGACCGGTAGCAAACTCATTTGTAGTTTTTGTATATTATGAAATTAAGTTTACAGGCATTGACACGGCAGCACCGGGGCTGACGACTCTTTATTTGTGCCCGAATGATGAAGCTAAGCTTATTATTTATGATGAGCTGGTGGAAGAGCAGTTAGATGCATCTATTATAAGTTATATTAAAGAATTAGCTATCACGGATGAAATCGTAGATTTATTTGATAAAGTAGATACAAAGTATAACGAAGCAGTAGATCGTGATCCGGCATTAAAGGCTTTCATCGAAGGACTTGCTGCTCAGTTAGAAAATGAAGTAGCTCAGGCAATGGCACAGTCACAGGAAGCAGAAGAGCAGACACAGGAAGCAGAGCAGCCTGAAAGTGCGGTGACACAGACGAATGATACTGTCGTTGCAAAAGAAACCGTCAATGTTAGAAGCTCAGACAGTGAAAATGCGGACAAGCTCGGAAAGCTTGATGGCGGTACAAAGGTAAAACGTTATGAGACGAGAGAGAATGGCTGGAGTAAAATTGATTATAATGGCCAAGAAGCTTTTGTAAAGAGTGAGTTTTTACAAGTGGACGATGGTACTGCTGTAGAGGCAGAGGAACCGGACAAAAAGGAGACAACGGAGGAACCGGCGACACCATCTACAAATGGTGATAAAGTAAGAGTAAAGGAAACGGTACGTATCCGTAAATCTGCAAGTGAGAGTGGTGAAGTACTTGCTACAGCATATCCGGGTGAGACATTTGAACTTTTAATGGTTCAGGCTGACGGTTGGACGAAGATTAAATATAATGGAGCAAATGCGTATATAAAATCAGAATTCTTAGAGTAATCTGAGGTTAAATACCTGAACATTTTCGGATGTTCAGGTATTACTTTTATTCTCACAATAATATGAGGCTGGGAGGAAACGAAATGTTAAAGTTAAAGGTAGGTATTTTAGGTGCAGGTTCTATTGCAGGAATAATGGCAGATACAATTGACAAAATGAAATGGGCTGAATGCTATGCAGTTGCGTCAAGAGACTTAGAAAAGGCTAAAAAATTTGCAGCGGCACATAATGTAAAGAATGCCTATGGAAGCTATATGGAGATGCTAAAAGATAAAAAAGTAGACTTAGTATATATTGCTACATTGCATACACTACATTATGAACATGCAAGAATGTGTATCGACTATGGAAAACCGGTTTTAGTAGAAAAGCCTTTTTGTGTAACCGCAAATGATGCCAGGCAGCTTCTTTCCTATGCCAAAGAAAGAAATGTATTTATTGCAGAAGCTATGTGGACAAGATATATGCCGATGAGAGAAGAAATTGATCGGATGCTTACAAGTGGTATCATAGGTGAACCAAAGCTTTTAACTGCAAACTTGGGGTATGAAATGATGCATAAAACTAGACTGATTTCTCCTGAATCAGCGGGCGGAGCGCTTTTAGATGTTGGAATTTATCCATTGAATTTTGCCGCAATGGTGTTTGGTCATGAAATTGCTGCTGTGAATGCAGTTTGTACCTATACAGAAACAGGTGTAGATGCGCAGGATTCCATTACAATAACATATAAGGATGGAAGGGTGGCCGTATTAAACAGTTCCATGGTGGCAGTTAGTGACCGAAAAGGAATCATTCATGGAACAAAGGGTTTTATTATTGTAGAGAATATTAATAATTATGAGTCTATCACTGTATATAATGATAAAAATGAAAAAACAGCGTTTAAGAAACGTCCAAAACAAATTTCAGGCTATGAATATGAAGTAGAGGCATGTCGGAGAGCAATCAATAAAAAACAATTGTTTTGTGAGGAAATGCCGCATGATGAGACAATACGGATGATGAATCAGCTGGACCAGATTAGAAATATTTGTAAAATAAAATATCCATTCGAAAAATAAATTTTGTATACAAAAATACTTGTATAATAATTTGTGGCGTTATATAATGATTTTTAGGCAATGGGGTCTAATTTTAGTAAATATACATATCATACTAAATAAAGGAGGACACACAGATGTCATATGTTGATGAAATCATTGCGCAGGTAGTGGATAAAAATCCTGCACAGCCAGAGTTTCACCAGGCGGTAAAGGAAGTATTGGAATCTCTACGTGTTGTTGTGGAGGCAAATGAAGAAGCATATAGAAGAGATGCTTTATTAGAAAGATTAGTAAATCCGGAAAGGCAATTAATTTTCAGAGTACCTTGGGTAGATGACAAAGGTCAGGTTCAGGTAAATACTGGGTATCGTGTACAGTTTAATAATGCAATTGGTCCGTATAAGGGCGGTTTAAGACTGCATCCTACTGTAAATCTTAGTATTATTAAATTTTTAGGATTTGAACAGACTTTTAAAAATTCTTTAACAGGCCTTCCAATCGGCGGCGGTAAAGGGGGTTGTGATTTTGATCCTAAAGGTAAATCGGATAGAGAGGTTATGGCGTTCTGTCAGAGCTTTATGACAGAACTTTCAAAATATATTGGTGCTGACATTGATGTACCGGCCGGTGATATTGGCACAGGTGAAAGAGAAATTGGTTATATGTATGGCCAGTATAAGAGATTAAAAGGAGTATATGAAGGTGTACTCACAGGTAAGGGCTTGTCTTACGGCGGTTCTTTAGTAAGGAAAGAAGCAACTGGCTTTGGATTATTATATCTGACAGCAGAAATGTTAAGATGTAACGGACATGAAATAAAAGGTAAAACAGTGGCCGTATCGGGTTCGGGTAATGTTGCTATTTATGCAATACAAAAGGCATTCGAGCTTGGCGCAAAGGTAGTGACTGTTTCTGATTCAACGTG
>CAYPIB010000004.1:0-5997 GCA_964410675.1 uncultured Roseburia sp. | reverse complement strand
TAAAAGAAGTAAGGCGTGCAAGGCTTACTGAATATGCGGCGAAAAGACCAAATGCCGAATATCATGAGGGCAGTGGAGTATGGAGTGTTAAGGCGGACATTGCGCTGCCTTGTGCCACCCAGAATGAGCTGCATTTAGAAGACGCCAAGCAATTGGTTACAAACGGCTGTATTGCAGTAGCTGAGGGGGCCAATATGCCGACAACATTAGAAGCAACAGAGTATTTGCAGGAAAGCGGCATCCTATTTGCACCTGGCAAAGCAGCAAATGCAGGCGGTGTGGCAACAAGTGCATTAGAAATGAGCCAGAACAGTGAAAGATTAAGCTGGACATTTGAAGAAGTAGATGGTATGCTACAGAAAATTATGGTTAATATTTTTCATAATCTCGATGATGCTGCTAAGATATATGGAGCAGACGGAGATTATGTTGTAGGTGCTAACATTGCAGGTTTTTTGAAGGTAGTGGACGCAATGAACGCCCAGGGCATTGTGTAAAAATTATTACCACAAAAGAGAAGGGACCTAAAGTATATGCTTTAGGTCTTTTGTGTACTTGTGTGAATGAAAGAGGATAAAAAATGGTAGATATGACAACCGGAAAGCCAATTAAGAAAATTATGTTTTTTATGATACCAATTTTAATTGGTAATCTATTTCAGCAGTTTTATAATATGGCTGATATGATAATTGTAGGAAATGTACTAGGAGATAATGCCTTAGCCGCAATCGGTGTCTCGGCACCCATATATAGCTTTATGTTTATTGGAATAATTTTTGGGATTACTTGTGGATTTTCCATTGTCACAGCCAAATATGCCGGAGCTGATCATTGGGACATGGTACGAAAAGCAGTCGGTAACAGTCTTGTGTTGACGATAATTTTTTCAATTATCTTAACGGTTGCTGTAGATATATTCCTGCCGGATTGGCTTTTACTTCTCAATACACCGCCAGAGGTTTATGATGATGCTTATCAATATATACGAGTAATTTTAGCAGCACTTATGATTACTTTTCTATATAATACATTGGCTGGAATTTTGCGTGCAATCGGCAATAGCAAGGCACCTTTAATCTTTGTGATTATTTCTGCTGCTATCAATATAGCTTTGGACTATTTATTTGTTGCAGTTTTTAGAACCGGGATAGTAGGAGCGGCATATGCGACTGTAATAGCACAGCTGGTTTCGGTTGTATTATGTTTAGTATATATTATAAAGAAGTGTCCAATGCTTAAGATTACAAGAGAGGATCTTAAGCTGAAAGCCAATATAATAAAAGAATTACTCAGCATGGGATTTTCAATGGGTGTTATGTATTCCATCGTTTATATTGGAACTGTTATTCTTCAAACCGCAATTAATGGACTTGGTACAACAATTGTAACAGCTCATATTACAGCGAGAAAAGCAGACGAGCTGTTTATGACAATCGGCGGTGCGATTTCCTCAACAATTGCTACCTATACAGCACAAAATATAGGTGCAGGAAAAATAGAAAGAATTAGGTCGGGAATGAAAAGCTCGTTGCTTGTCATGTTTGGTTATAGTATAGTAATAACTGGAATTACTTATTTATTCGGAGACAATATTATAAAACTGATTAGCGGGACAACGAATGCAGACATTATAAAAAATGCTTCAGATTACTTAAATTTTAATATTCCATTTTACCCCGTTCTGTTTATTCTCTTAATTGTCAGAAGTGTACTTCAGGGAATGGGGCATGGTTTTGTTCCGGTCTGTGCCAGTGCACTAGAGCTGGTTGGTAAAGTAGCGGCAGCATTTTTACTTGTAGGGTTATTTGGATATTTTGGTATTATTATTTGCGAACCTATCATTTGGACCGTTGGTGCAATTTTTGTTTCCGTTTCCTTTATTATATTAGTACCAAAAGAAAAAGAACAGGAGTTAGTATCATGATACAAAGCGGTGTTTTAGAAATTGATGTGCATGGTATGCGCGTGGATGAGGCAAAGAGGGCAATAGATAAGCTTCTCTTATCGGCAGGAGGCAGTGTATACCGGGTACGGGTCATTCACGGTTATCACGGCGGGAACGGAATTAAATCAATGGTAAGAGAGGAATACAGCTATTCTCGCAGTGATAAGGTAGTGCGTGTTGAGGGCGGAAGCAATCAAGGTATTACAGAACTGGTGCTGAGAGAATATTTTTGATGAAGGATAAAGAGGAAAGGGCAGTTGTTATGGAAAAGAGTACCCGTTTAAATAAATATATAGCGGAAGCCGGGATTTGTTCAAGGCGGGATGCTGATAAATGGATAGAAAAAGGGAGGGTAACAATCAATGGGCGGGCTGCACTTATGGGCGAACGGGTAGGGAACCATGATGTGGTTGTTATAAATGGCAAGGAAATTCGCGGAAAAAATGACAAAGTAGTACTGGCTTTTTATAAACCGATCGGTGTTACTTGTACAGAGAAAGATAAATTTGCAGAAAAAACTATTATTGAGTATATAAAATATCCAATTCGTGTAACGTATGCAGGAAGACTTGATAAAGAATCGGAAGGCTTAATCCTTTTAACGAATGATGGTGATTTGATACAAAGACTGATGAAAGCAAGAGAATATCATGAAAAGGAGTACGTAGTAAAAGTAGATAAGGAAATCACTCCTGAATTTATTCGCTCTATGTCAGAGGGCATGTATTTAGAAGAATTGAAGTGCGAAACAAGGCCGTGTGACGTAACACAGCTGGGTAAATATACGTTTCGTATTATCCTGACACAGGGTCTAAACCGTCAGATTCGAAGAATGTGCGGAGAGCTGGGTTATGAAGTGAAATCTTTAAAACGAATCAGAGTATGCAATATCACTCTAGGTGATTTAGCATATGGCAAATTAAGACAGATAGAAGGAGAGGAATTAGAAAAATTGTACTCATTGTCTTATGGGAAAAATTAGCATTTGTGAAACTCAATTCTTAATATTTAGAAAAACGGGCTTTCAAAGCACTGTTAGAAAGAGCCGCCGCCAAGAAGTGAGTTTCACAACGATTTATAAAATAATTTAAAGTGAGGAATTTGGAAATGAATGTTGTTTCTAAAATGAAGGAGCTGATTGGGAAGTTAAATGAGGCTTCTAAAGCTTATTACGCACAGGATAAAGAGATTATGAGTAATTATGAATACGATGCTCTTTATGAGGAGCTGGAGGAGCTGGAGGAGCGTACCGGGACGGTTCTTTCTGGAAGTCCAACGCAAAGTGTTGGATATGAAGCGGTAGATGCACTTCCAAAGGAACGCCATGAGAGTACGATGCTGTCCTTGGCCAAAACAAAGGATAAAGATGATTTGAAGACTTGGATGCAGGGAAATCCAGCAATTTTATCTTGGAAATTAGACGGTTTAACGATTGTTTTAACATATATAGACGGAAAACTTGCAAAAGCAGTGACAAGAGGTAACGGCGAAATCGGTGAAGTAGTGACAAATAATGCTAAAACATTTACAAACTTACCTCTTACGATTCCATTTAAAGGCGAGCTTGTTTTGCGTGGTGAAGCAGTCATCACATATTCGGATTTTCAAAAAATAAATGAGGAGCTGCCTGAGGCAGAGGCAAAATATAAGAATCCCAGAAACCTTTGCAGCGGTTCTGTCAGGCAGTTGAATAATGAAATTACAGCAAAGCGCAGAGTAAAGTTTTTTGCTTTTACCCTTGTGAAGGCAGAGGAAATGGAATTTGATAATTCAAGGGAAAAACAGAATGTATTTTTAAAAGAGCAAGGATTTGAGCTTGTTGAATACAAGGTTGTCACTCCGGATACTCTGTTTGAGGCAATCGAAGAATTTGAAAGCATTATTACAAATTATGATGTGCCGTCGGATGGGTTAGTTATGACTTACTGCGATTTAGAATTTGGACGGTCTTTAGGAAGCACATCTAAATTCCCGAGAGATTCAATTGCTTTTAAATGGAAGGATGAAATTCGTGAGACTATTCTAAACGAAATTGAATGGAGTCCAAGCCGCACGGGGTTAATTAATCCGGTTGCAATATTTGAACCGGTAGAGCTTGAGGGCACGACGGTAAGCCGTGCAAGTGTGCATAATATAAGTATTCTGCGTTCCTTGAATCTTGGCATCGGTGATAAGATTACAGTATATAAGGCAAATATGATTATTCCTCAGATTGCAGAGAACCTGACAAAGAGCGGATGCTTAGAGATTCCTCATATTTGTCCTGCGTGCGGTGGAGAAACCAATATACAAAGAGACAATGAAGTTGAGGTTCTTATTTGCACAAATGCGTCTTGTGCAGCTAAAAAATTAAAATCGTTTACCTTGTTTACGAGCAGAGATGCACTGAATATTGAGGGGCTGTCGGAGGCAACTTTAGAAAAATTTATAGCTAAGGGTTTTATCCATGAGCCAAGTGACATCTTCCATTTAAGCAGCCATCAAGATGAAATCGTTACAATGGAAGGATTTGGTGAAAAGTCCTACAATAATTTAATCAAAAGTCTGGAAAAAGCAAAAAAAACAACTCTTTCTAGATTTGTATACAGTCTGGGCATTCCCGGAATTGGTGTGGCAAACGCAAAAATGCTCTGTAAATATTTTGGGAATTCTCTGGAAGATATGATGTCTGCTGATATAGAAGTGCTAAGCAGTATTGATGGTATCGGTGAAGTTTTGGCGAACTCAATTATGGATTATTTTGCAAACGAAGAGAATAAGAAAAAGATTCAAAATTTAATTAACGTGCTTGAAATTGAAAGGCCGGTAGAATCTAAGCAGGAGCAGAATTTTGCAGGTAAGGTTTTTGTCATTACAGGAAGCCTGGAGTACTTTGAAAACCGGAATGAGGCTAAAGCGGTCATTGAAGAAAGAGGCGGCAAAGTAACGGGCAGTGTAACAAGTAAAACGGATTATTTAATTAATAATGATGTGACTTCTAATTCAGGAAAGAACAAGAAGGCAAAGGAACTTGAGATACCAATTATTTCAGAAGAGGAGTTTCGGAAAATGCTTTAAATTTTAGCAAAAAAGTGTTACAATTATAACCTGTGAGTTTTTTACTTAACATAGAGAAAGGTGGAATTAGAATGCCTATTAAGACACAAAGCGGTTTGCCGGCAAAAGAAAAATTAGAATATGAGAATATATTTGTTATGGATGAAACAAGAGCACTTGAACAGGATATCCGTCCATTGCAGATTTGTATTTTAAACCTCATGCCGTTAAAAGAGGATACTGAGCGTCAGCTCCTTAGGGCATTGTCAAATACGCCGATTCAAGTAGACATTACACTTATGAAGGTATCAACCCATGTTTCGTTAAATACCTCCATAAGTCATTTAAATAAATTTTACTCTTCATTTTCGGAACTGAAAGATAATCATTATGATGGTCTGATTATTACCGGAGCACCTGTGGAGCAGCTCGAGTTTGAAGAGGTTGATTATTGGCCGGAGCTGTGTGAAATTATAGACTGGGCAGATAAGAATGTAACTTCAACTTTGTATATATGCTGGGGAGCACAGGCCGCGTTATATCGCTTCTATGGCATCGGTAAGGAGCTTTTACCGGAGAAGCTGTTTGGCGTTTATGAGCACCATGTTAGAAACAGAAAGATTCCACTCGTAAGAGGATTTGATGATTACTTTTTAGCACCTCACAGTCGTCATACTACCGTGAATACAGAAGCAATCCGCAGTCAGGACGAGCTGACTATTTTAGCGGAGTCAGAAGAAGCGGGTGTATATTTAGCAATGGCAGAAGAAGGGAAAAGGATATTCGTCATGGGGCATCCTGAATATGACCGTTTATCACTGCGTGATGAGTATATTAGAGATAAGGAAAAAGGACTTCCAATTGAAATACCGATCAACTATTTTCCTGACAATAATCCAGAAAAGAAACCGATGCTGCAATGGCGGTCGCACAGTAATAACTTGTATTGTAATTGGTTGAATTATTATGTTTATCAGATTACTCCGTATAAGCTGTAGGGGAATTACAATACACCA
>CAYPIB010000003.1:81398-84054 GCA_964410675.1 uncultured Roseburia sp. | reverse complement strand
AAAGAGATGGGGTGGCTGCGGGCAAATGAGTTTGGCTTCGTTTTTCAGCAGACGCATCTTGTCAGTAATCTGACACTGCTTGAGAATATTGCGGTGGCCGGATATATAAGCGGAAAGAGCAGTCCGAAGGAGGTACAACAAAAATCCCTTAAACTCCTTTCCCGGATGCACGCAGAAGGTGCCAAAAATCGTCTGCCGTCTCATACCTCCGGCGGCGAGGCGCAGCGAGCCGCTATTGCCAGGGCTATAATAAACGATCCTGGTATGATTTTTGCAGACGAGCCAACAGGGGCTCTTAATAAGTCCAACAGCGAAGAAGTCTTGGATTTATTGTCTTCTCTGCATGAAGGAGGACAAAGCATCCTGATGGTAACACATGATGTCCGAGCGGCAATCCGGGGAAACAGGATTCTCTATTTGGAGGATGGCAAAGTTCTTGACGAACTGGTACTGCCTGGTTACCAAAAATCTGTTGCGAAGGACCGCGAAGCCAGTGCGAACAAATGGCTTTCCTCATTGCGCTGGTAAGGAGAGATGGATATGGAATATAAAGTTTTATTAAAGGAAGGAATAAAAAAGCACAGAGGCGCTCTTATTGGAATTTTTATCCTGATTCTGCTGGTATCCCTGTCGCTTGGCACAGTACTGACGGTTTGGAGTAATGCGCGAAGCTATATTGGCGCCGAGCTAAACCGTGTGGGCTATGGCACGTTAACCGCATGGGTATCCGGTGTACCGGACAGCAGTATACTCGTCTCTGATATCGAAGCACTTTCGAATGTGGAGCATGTGGAGGTACAGCGCCTTATATTTGCAAATTATACTGCAAATGGGCATGAATCCGACAGTGAGGGGCAGCTTATTCTTCATAATTCGGAGGATAGGCGTTATCGATTCTTCTCCGATGAGCTGACCGCTTATCGTATGGATCCACCCAAGATCACTCCCGGGGAGGTATACGTTTCCCCTTCGCTTATCTCCATAATGGGAATAGAAATGGGGGATAGCATTCAGTTTGCTGTTGCCCGTAACAGCGGTACGGTTACGCTTACGATAGCAGGCTTCTATGAGGACCCAATCATGGGCAGCTCCATGATTGGCATGAAAGGATTTCTGATTTGTGAGGAGGACTATTCAGCTATCAAGAACATGGCTTCAGGCTCCGGAATTGACGCGCTTGCCCGCAGCGGCGAGATGCTTCATATTTTCAATACAAAGGACAGTATACTGACCAACGCCGAACTGAATGGACACCTAAATGAAAACACCGACCTCCCTTCCTATACCGAGTTTGTACACAGTGCCGATGCTATAGCCGGTTTCATGCTGATTCTGCAAAATGCCTTCAGCGGTCTGCTTCTTGCCTTTGTAGCGGTACTGCTCCTTGTGGTACTGGTCGTGCTGGGGCACAGTATCACAAGCGCCATAGAGGCAGACTATGTAAATATGGGGATTTTAAAAACAATCGGATTCACGAGCGCACGGCTTCGGCGGGTTCAGCTTATGCAGTATGCCTCCGCTATTCTGCCGGGGATTTTGCTTGGCATGATGCTGATGCAGCCGCTCAGTCTTCTTGTGAACAGCGCTACATTATCCACCACCGGCGTTCGGATTTCGGGCCATATTCCCTGGGGGTTCTGCCTTGTCGCTTTTGCGGCCATTCTACTGCTGCTTGCTGCCTTTATTGTTTTCAAAACAAAAAAAATAGGACATATCAGCCCGATGAAGGCGATTCGCGGCGATTCGAAAAGCGGTGTTGCCTATGTAAAAAATAGGTCAGATATTAACGGGAAGCATTTAAGTATTTCACTTGCAGTGCGGCAGCTTTCCACAGGCAGGAAAAAATATGCGAGCGTCTGCATTGTGGCAACCCTGCTGGTGTTTTTTGCCTCCCTGGTCGGACGGATGGACAGCTGGCTGGGGACGGACGGCAAGGGCATGATGGATGCTTTCAATCCGGCGGATCATGATATTGGAGTCCAGATGTTCGGGCAGCACACGGATGAGGATGCACAAAACATGATTCTTTCTTATACCGATATTATAGATACCTATCTGCTGGCCATGCCCGGCGTAGCGGTAAACGGTATTGATTACACAGCAAATGTCATTTCAGAGCCGGAGCGTTTTCATATTTTGGATGGCAGCACAAGTTATGCTGACAATGAGATTGTCTTGACTGAATTTGTCGCCGCCGACTTAGGCGTTTCCATTGGCGATACTCTAACTGTCACGGGTGACAGTGGAAGCGGGGAATACATGGTATCCGGTATATATTCGTGTGCCAATGACATGGGAGCCAATGTGGGAATGAGCCGGGAAGGATACCTAAAAATCGGACGCGATGACCCGCAGATATGGTGCCATCATTATTTCCTCAGTAATCCCGCACAAAAGGCAGCGATTACGCAGGCGCTGGATGCAGCGTTTGGCGGGGACGTTCATGTTCATGAAAACACCTGGCCCGGTCTGTTTGGTATTATCTCTGCCATGCAGGCACTGGTGGCGTTTTTATATGTTATGGTACTGCTTTTCATTCTGGTTGTCACTGCCATGACAGGAAGCAGGATTCTCTCGGCGGAGCAGCGGGATACCGGTATTTATAAAACGATTGGCTTCACGGACAGACGGCTTCGTCTCTCCTTTGCCCTGCGAT
>CAYPIB010000003.1:34676-81388 GCA_964410675.1 uncultured Roseburia sp. | reverse complement strand
GGAATGGTTGCCGTACTTGGATCATTGATCGGCATGGTTTTAGCAGCGATTCTCACAGATCCGCTGGTTGCGGCAGTGATGAAGTTTGCCGGCATCAGTAATTTCGCCTCCGGTCCAGAGGCCATTTCCGCGCTTTTCCCCGTAGCGCTTGTAACCCTGCTGTTCATGGGTTTTGCGTATCTTGCAGCAGGAAAAATAAAACGGACGGATGTAACCATCTTAATTACAGAATAAAAAAACAAACTTTAGGAGGATAATCATATGGATCAACAGATGTTAGAAGGAAAGGTTGCTATTATTACCGGAGCCAGCTATGGCATGGGCACCACGATAGCAGAGGTTTTTGCCCGGGAAGGAGCGGCGGTCGTGCTGACAGCCCGTCATCAGGATAAACTGGATTTAGTTGTAAACGATTTGAAAGGCAAGGGATATCGTGCCATCGGCATAGTGGCCGATACTGGTTCCACAGAGGATACCGCGCGGGTCTTTGAGGAGACAATTAAGGCCTTTGGGGATGTGGATATTCTTGTCAATAATGCCGGGATTGGCGAACAGACCATGATTGATGAAACGACTGACGAATGGATGCAGTATATTATGAACATCAATCTCGGGGGGCCGATGCGGTATATCCGTGAGGGGCTAAAATATTTTTTGCCAAAGAACGATGGTGTCATCATCAATATTTCCTCTGTAAACGGCACGCGTCCATTTTGCGGTGCAAGCTACACCGCTACGAAGGGTGCTCTCAACACACTGACAAAAAATGTGGCTATGCGGCTGATTGAAACCAATATTCGCTGCAATGCGGTGGCACCCGGCGCAACTGTGACGCCGGCTCATCTTGCCAACCGGGCGGGAGAACAGCCGGGCGGTGCAAAAATGCTGGAACACAGCGGAAATTTTGTTTATTTTCCCGGACCTGAGTGCGAACCGATCGATCAGGCATATGCCTGCCTGTATCTTGCCAGTAAGATGGGGCGTCATGTAAAAGGGCAGGTTCTTCAGGTGTGTAACGGTGCGTTTCTTTAATATGTCTTAAGGCTATGAATTCATATCTATTCTAAGTATTTGCAAAAGGATTATACTATAAACCCAAGAAAAATAATTTTATCATGTGCCAGAAAAGCACAGGAAAGGAATTCACTATGAAAAAGAACGCTTTGAGAAGGCTCTCCCTTCTTCTTGTTTTATCCTTTGTATTTACGATGTTGTTCTCCGGCTGCAGCGGGCAGGGAGGAGAAAGTGAAAGCGCATCTTCCCCGGCTTCTGTACCCAGCGGCACTCTTAGTTCCTCCTTGGAATACAGCAGTGAGGAATCCTCTACTCAAACCGGCACAACCGCGTCTGAACTGTATGTGCGGTTTGGTGACAGCGGCAGCCCTTTCACGCTGCATCTCTACGACAACGATACTGCGGCGGCAATTGCCGGACATGTAGGATCTGCCGATTGGAGACTTCCAATTTATCATTATGATGATTACGAGAACTGGGAGATCATGCAGTATTATGATATCCCCGGCCGCTATGAAATTCCTTCAAACCCTGAAAGCGTGACGGCTGAGCAGGCCGGGTCTGTTTACTACTCAGAGCCAAACCGCATTGTCTTATTTTTTGGAGACGCACAGCTGTCCGGCGAATATACACTTGTTGGTTATTTTGATGTTACGGATGAATTTGTAAGTGCCGTTGAGAACAATCCGGTGGTTCCGGGCTGGAACAATAAGATGGTTCTTATCAGTGCAGAAAATTAAAGCGATAAGAGTAAACGCACGGCAAACACTATCTCCGCACCTATGCGCAGCTGGCAGAGCAATATGGTGCGGAAGTTACTGGTGTGGACGATTTGAACCAGAAGTTTAAACGACATCTAGCAGCCCCATTTATGCTTTATAGACATAAATGCGTATTTACTATAGGTATTTGATATTAAGCTGGCTGACAACTATAATATACTTGTAAGCACTAAAGATAACTCCAAGGAGCGGTAATAGAATATGAGAGTATATAGATGTGAGAAAGACATCATTCAGAATTTAAAAGATGCCGGCTGTGATGAAGCCACCATCCAAATCTTTATGAAAGATTTGGAATGCGGCAGGCACATGGACGGAACTCAATTGCTGGAGGCACATCGGCGCAGCCTGCTGGATCAGCTGCACCAAAACCAAAGACAAATTGACTGCCTGGACTATTTGCTCTTTATGTTAAAAAAAGAGAAGGAAAGCCAGATACACATAAACAAAACTTTTTAGGAGGAACTGACAATGAACAAGACAAGAGAATACCAGGGGCAGCTTTTAACGGGTGAACGTGCCCTTTTCGGTGGCCATGACCTAAGAATAACCGATACAATTTTTACTGACGGTGAATCGCCGCTCAAAGAAAGCTACAATATTGAACTGATTGGCAGCATGTTCAAGTGGAAATATCCGCTTTGGTATGCAAAGAATATTACAGCTAAGAACTGCACCTGGTTTGAGATGGGCAGAGCCGGTGTTTGGTACAGCGATCATCTTATTGTAGAGGACAGCGCGATTGAAGCGCCAAAGAATTTCCGGCGATGTCATGATGTCACGCTGCGGAATGTGTCTTTTGCCAACGCGGCGGAGACACTGTGGAACTGCGATGGTGTTACGATGGAACATGTGACGGCAAAGGGCGACTATTTTGCCTTGAATAGTGAGAATATGATAATCCGGGATCTCACACTTTACGGGAACTATTCATTTGACGGTGTGAAAAATGTGGAAATCCATAACTCCCGTCTGCTTTCAAAGGATGCTTTTTGGAACAGTGACCATGTGACTGTTTATAATTCCTTTATCTCCGGCGAATATCTCGGCTGGAATGCAAAAAACCTAACGCTTGTGAACTGCACCATCGAAAGCCTGCAGGGGATGTGCTACATTGACAATCTCGTCATGCAAAGTTGCAAACTTCTGAATACAACGCTTGCCTTTGAGTACTCAACTGTGAATGCAGAAATAGACAGCGGAATTGACAGTGTGCTGAATCCAACAAGCGGTACGATTCAGGCAGATTCTATCGGAGAACTCATTATGGAAGCGGACAAGATTGATCCGGAAAAAACTAATATTATCTGTAAGCGGGAAATGAAGAATGCTGATTGCGCATAGTATATGGGCCAAGGAGAATGGCGTTTTCAGCTATTTCCCTTTTATGCATGGAAAGACGGTGAATATATGACTGATTATCTGTTAAAAGGAGTTCTAATTGGACTTTTATTCGGTCTTCCGGTGGGGGCGGTCGGTACTATGACGGTGCAGCGCACATGGAATTTCGGTTTTCGGTCCGGTCTTTTGACGGGACTTGGCTCATCGGCTGCTGATTGTTTCTATGCCATAGTCGGAGCCTTCGGCTTAACGCTTATTTCCGATTTCCTTTTTCAGTATCAGACGATAATCAACCTTTTCGGCAGCGGACTCATTCTGTTTATGGGGATCCGGCTGATACTGAAAAAAGATGCAGCAATTGCGGCAAAGATAAAAGCCACCGGCGGGTTAAAGATGTTTTTATCATCCTTTGCGATTGGCATCACCAATCCGGCTGCTATCCTTACTTTTCTGTTTGCCTTTTCTTATTTTGGTATCTCCGGCATGACAGAGCCGATAGAAGGAGCTGCTTTAGTGTGCGGTGTATTTGTCGGAACATATATTTGGTGGACAGCTCTCTCGGCAGCAACCTGCGGCATCAGGAGGAGAACGGAAAAGAATCACAGTCTGAAAACGATGAATCAAGTTTTTGGCATTCTTTTCATTCTGTTCGCCGTAAGTATTGCTCTAAATACCTTTATATAAATCAAGAAGAAAGCGGGGTATAAATAATGAAAAAATTGCTCTTGACTATTTGTACTTTGGCAGTCCTGTTTTCATTATCAGCCTGCGGTAGCAAGACTGACGATAAGGCTTTATCAAGCAGAGTGGTTTCTTCCTTGCAGAAATCTTTACAGGCGCTGCCATTGGAACCGGCAGACGATGGGCCTTGGGAGGAAAACACAATGGTGAAAATGAACGTACAAGTTGGAGACAGTACCTTTCTGGCAACGCTTGAAAAAAACGCTGCAGTGAACTCTTTTATCGAGATGATGCGAGAGTCGCCCGTCGTTATAAAGATGAGCGATCACTCTGGATTTGAAAAAGTAGGTGCTCTTGGATCCAGCCTCCCCACCAGCAACAGTCAGACAACTGCGCAGGCCGGCGACATTGTTTTATACAGCGGAAACCAAATTGTCATTTTCTATGGCTCTAATTCCTGGAGCTATACCAGGCTTGGAAAAATTGATGACTTAATCGGCTGGAAGGAAGCTCTTGGCAGCAATGATGTGGAAGTAATTTTTTCCATTGCGCCCTAAGTTTGACAATATTATAAAAAAGGAGGATTAACATGGTTGACTTTGATACGCCAATCAATCGCAGTAACACAAACTCTCTAAAATGGGAGGTTTCAGAAAATGAATTGCCCATGTGGGTAGCGGATATGGATTTTGAAACTGCTCCGGAAATAAAGGAAGCAATTGCAGCACGGGCTGCCCATGGGGTTTTTGGCTATACTGTTGTTCCGGATGCATGGTATCAGGCATATAGGGAATGGTGGCAAAAGCGGCATGGTTTTTGCATAGAAAAAGACTGGCTGATCTTTTGCACAGGCGTTGTCCCGGCAATCTCCAGTATTGTGCGCAAGGTTACGACACCGGCTGAAAAGATTTTGGTTCAGACGCCGGTTTACAACATTTTCTTTAACTCCATCCTGAACAATGGCGGTCAGGTACTTAAAAACCCTCTTAAATATGACGGAAATGAATATAGAATTGACTTTTTTGACTTAGAGCAAAAGCTCTCAGACCCTCAAACTTCAATGATGATTCTTTGTAACCCACATAATCCTGTCGGAAGGATTTGGGATAAAAATACTTTAATGCAGATTGGAAAGCTGGCAGCTAAATATCATGTGACGGTGGTCTCGGATGAAATCCATTGTGATTTGACTTCACCCGGCAAGGAATATATCCCGTTTGCATCGGTTTCTGAGGAATGCCGTGAAAACAGTATCACCTGTATTGCTCCCACGAAAACTTTTAATCTGGCAGGACTGCAAACAGCGGCGGTGGTAGTCCCGAACGATGCGCTGCGGCATAAAGTTCGGCGGGCTCTGAACACCGATGAGGTGGCGGAACCGAACGCCTTTGCCGTAGATGCTGCAATCGCAGCCTATACAAAAGGCGCAGGATGGCTTGATGAACTGAGAGACTATCTTTACGAAAATAAGCTGCTGGCGGCAGAGTATGTAAAAAATGAGATACGGGGTGTGAAGGTCGTGTCTTCTGAGGCCACCTACCTCTTGTGGCTGGACTGCAACAAAACACTTGGTGCTGCATCAGAAGCTGCGCGTTTTATTCGGAGAAAGACAGGACTTTATCTTTCGGAAGGCGGACAGTATGGAACCGGCGGCGGGCAGTTCCTTCGTATGAATGCGGCCTGCTCCCGATCGGTTCTGCTTGATGGGCTAGAACGTTTAAAAAAGGGAATGTTGGCGTATGAGAAATGGACTGTGGAGCAGTGCTGAACAAACACCTATACGCAATAAAAATAAAAAGCAGATAAGGAGAAGAAATGAATATTTTAATCTTAAATGGAAGTCCGCACCCAAATGGAAACACCTCCGCTATGGTGCAAGCTTTTATAGAGGGGGCAAAAGAAAACGGGCATAACATTACGCTTGTTCCCGTGTGTCAGAAAAAGATTGCAGGCTGTCTCGCCTGCGAATACTGCCACACGAAGGGGGATGGGAAATGCATTCAGCAGGACGATATGCAGGAGGTTTATCCGGTTTTGGAAGCTGCGGAGATGATTGTGCTGGCCTCCCCCGTTTATTATCACAGCTTTACCGGTCAGCTCCAATGTGCCATTAACCGCATCTATGCACTGGATAAGCCGAAAAATCTTAAAAAGGCTGCCCTGATTCTTTCCTCCGGCAGTGACAATGTCTATGGCGGCGCGCTCTACGAGTATCAAAATTCTTTTTTGGATTACTTAAAGCTGCAGGATATGGGTGTCTTTACCGCATTCGATAAGCAGAATAAATCGGATGAAATACTAAGCGAGCTGCGTGAGTTTGGAAAAAAGGTATAAGAAATACCTATCACCGCATATAGAAGCAGCAGTTTTATTAATTCAAATACCCTCAGATTAATTTTCTGAGGGTATTTTTATGTAAAAAATGACATGATTTTAATATCATTATGTTCTATAAATAGTTATGGTGAGTTAATAGCAATTATTGGGTAATATGACACAATCGTACAATATACAAATGGTAAAAACCAAGGAGGGGCAGTATGAGCGGATATTTTAAATTAAGGGGAAAACTAAGAAAATTTGTAACAGCGGGTTTCATAGTATGCATACTAATTGGATCATCATTTACTTCCGAGGCTGCGTATTGGGGAGAGTATTATGGTTTGGGGTTAGACTATCACGAAGATATCAAAATGGAGAAAGCCGATGGGTGGAGTAATGGAAATATGTTTCGTAACTGTACATGGAGGGCGCAGAATGCGAATTTCTATGATGGAAAATTAAGGCTATCAATTACTAATGATCCATATGGAAATACACCCTATGCAGGAGGGGAATATAGGTCAAAAGAATTCTTTGGATATGGAATGTATGATGTGAGAATGAAGCCGATTAAAAATGATGGAGTGGTAACTTCTTTTTTCACATATACAGGACCAACAGACGGTAATTCATGGGATGAGATAGATATAGAATTTCTTGGAAAGGATACTACCAAAGTTCAATTTAATTATTTCACTAACGGAGTAGGAAACCATGAATATATATATGATTTGGGGTTTGATGCCTCCGAAGATTTTCATACATATGGATTTCTATGGGAAAAAGAATGTATCACATGGTGTGTGGATGGAAAGGCCGTATATACTGCAACTGTGAATATACCTGCGACACCGGGAAAAATTATGATGAATGTATGGCCGGGAACAGGTGTTGATGAATGGCTGGGTGTCTTTAACAAAAGAGTGCCGTTAACAGCAGAGTATGAATGGGCTTCCTATACTAGCCTTGCTAAGATCCATGAAAATAATCAATCAGGAAATGACAACGGCAGCAATAGCGGACAGCCGGCAGACGGACTGATTTCCGGAAAAACATATTTTATCAATTCAAAACAAAATAGTAAGTCATTGGATATTTCCTATTGGTCAAGGGAAAATGCAGCAAACATTCAGTTGTGGAACTATTTGAATAATGAAAATCAACATTGGATACTGGAAAGGCAAAGCAATGGATACTATAAAATTAGAAGTAAATATAGCTGGAAGCTGCTGGATGTATCTTATGTATCAAAGGAAAATGGGGCCAATATCCAGCAGTGGGATGATGTAGGCGGTATGCAGCAGATGTGGAAGATTGAGCAGGTTGGTAATGCTTATAAAATAATAAATGCCAATAGTGGTAAAGCACTTGAAATTGCAGGATATTCGAATGATAATGGAGCTAATATCCAGCAGTGGGATTACTATGGCGGTGACAGCCAGCTTTGGTATTTTACACGAATAAACTAGAATATAAATTATGTATTAGGTATCGGAAGGAGTTACTATGGACAATATTAAATTTGAGCACGGGACTGATATATTTACACTTGAACACCCGGATAACTATACATATCTGTATTTTCCGCTGGCAGGAGAGCAGGGAATCAAGTCAAGTGTGACACCAAATCTTGGAGGAGACAGTAAGATTGATCAGAATGCATTTATATTAGAGCCTGTAAGCAGTGAAAATCTACATAATAATAAGTCTACCAGAAATTTTTGGTGTGGTGTTGGTAATACAGGAGCATGGTCGGCAACGGGAGCATCGTCAGAGGCGGAGTTTGAAAAGCATACAGCATGTCAGGATGAATGCAGTATTGAAGCTGGATTTATGTGGCATAAAATTATCAGAAGGTCAAAAAAATATCAGCTGGAATCAAAGATCTTAAGCTTTGTGCCGCTAATAAATAATGTTGAGATTATGAGAGTAACAATCGAGAATAAGTCAACGCAGAAGCAGACGATCGTACCGACTGCAGCCGTACCAATCTACGGCAGAAGTGCAGATAATATAAGAGATCATAGGCATGTTACTTCACTGCTGCATCAGATACAAGTTACGGAATATGGTATAGAGGTTACGCCTAAGCTTTCTTTTGATGAGAGAGGGCATCAAAAGAATAATGTTACATATTTTGTATATGGAATATCTGGAAATGGCGGAGCACCGGAAAGCTTTTATCCTATTGTTGAGGACTATATCGGTGAGGGAGGAAGCTTTCTCTCACCGATGGCAGTAAGAGATAAGAAGGAGGGAGTAAAAGCAGGCTTTTGCATAGATGGAAAAGAAGCGCTTGGTGGTTTAAGATTTCAGAGTGTGGAACTGGGTCCTGATGAGGGAGTATCCTATACGATTATAATAGGTGCAGCAGAGAATATAAAAGGCGCAGAATTAGTCAAAGCCTATGATAGTGAAGATAAAGTAAATACAGCGTTTGAAGAAATGAAAAAATATTGGCAGGAAAAAGTAAACGTTTACTTTAAGACCGGTGATAGCAAAGGGGACAGTTATCTGCGTTGGATATGCTTTCAGCCATTACTGAGACGTATCTACGGATGTTCCTTTCTTCCGCACCATGATTATGGCAAGGGCGGAAGAGGCTGGAGAGATTTGTGGCAGGACTGCTTGTCACTTCTGCTCATGAATCCGGATGGAGTACGCCAAATGATAGTAGATAACTATGGCGGAGTCAGGATTGATGGAACAAATGCAACAATTATAGGTGACAGACAGGGAGAATTCAAGGCAGACAGAAACAGTATTACGCGTGTATGGATGGATCATGGTTTCTGGCCTTTCCTTACTACAAAACTTTATATCGACCAGACGGGTGATATAGAAATACTGGATGAAAAGGTACCGTATTTTAAGGATGGTCAAATATGTCGGGGTAATAATACTGATTTAATATGGGATGATGCATATGGCATGAAGCAAAAAACAGATGCCGGAGAAATATATTGTGGAAGCATTATGGAACATATACTGTTGCAGCAGATATGTGCATTTTATGAAGTTGGAGAGCATAATCATATCAGATTACGAAATGCAGATTGGAATGATGCATTGGATATGGCGGGTGATAGGGGTGAAAGCGTTGCATTTTCAAGTGCATATGCACTTAATCTGAAAGAGCTTTCTACGTATCTGGAAAAATATAAAAAAATTACCGGAAGAAATGAGATTGAGCTGCTTCTGGAAACCGCGATGCTTTTTACCGGCCGAGATGAGGATTATGACAGCATAGAATGGAAGAAAGAAATACTTAATCAGTATGTAGATACGTGCAGACATAATGTAAGTGGAAAAACAGTCCGTATTGGCATAGAGGAGCTAAAGAAAGGTCTTTTGGCTAAGGCAGACTGGATGATGCAGCATATCAGAAAAACTGAATGGGTAACGGACAAGGAAGGAAACGGCTGGTTTAACGGTTATTATGATAATAACGGAAATCAGGTTGAGGGCATACATGGCGATAATGTGCGGATGATGCTCACAAGTCAGGTATTCTCAATTATGAGTGGTACTGCAGATAAGGAGATGATAGGCAGGATATGTAAGAGTGCCGATAAATATCTTTATAAGGAAAATGTCGGAGGGTATCGTTTAAATACAAAGTTTGATGAAGATAAGTTTGATTTGGGCAGAATGTTTGGATTTGCGTATGGAGAAAAGGAAAATGGAGCTGTATTTTCTCATATGACGGTTATGTATGCGAATGCATTATATAGGCAGGGCTTCGTTAGAGAAGGTTATAAGGCGCTAAATACATTATTGTCAACGGCAATGGACTTTACTACAAGCAGGATTTATCCGGGAGTGCCGGAATATTTTGATGCAGGCGGCCGTGGTATGTATCATTATCTGACAGGGGCGGCAAGTTGGTTTATGCTGACTATGATAACACAGGTATTTGGGGTCAGGGGAGAGACAGGAAACCTGATACTGGAACCAAAGCTTATGGAAGAGCAGTTTGATAAAGAGGGTAATGCTTCCATTAAGCTGGATTTTGGAAACAAGGTATTTGAAATCAATTATTATAATAAAAACAGACTTTCTTTTGAGAAGTATTCGATAGTAAAGGCTGTGTGTGATGACATGTACGAATTGAAAAAACTTGAGGATGTTTCATGCCTTGATCAAGATATCATTGCAAAGCTTGATGAAAAGATTCATGTAATAAATGTTGAGTTGGGATAGGTCATTAATTTTATATTTTTATCGAGTAGGACTTGTGCCTACTCGATTTTTTTGACTACCAGAACTTGTGATAGTTTTTGTCACGGTATTTCTTGGGTGTAAGTCCCATATGTTTTTCAAAGGTTTGTATAAAATGGCTTTGGGAGGAAAAGGCAAGATAATTTGCAATTTCAATCTGGCTTATATCAGAGTATTTCAGTAAATTTTCAGCTTTTTCAATCTTTTTTTCACGAATATAATCACTGATGGAGATACCAATATTCTGTTTAAAAAGACGGGATAAGTAGCTTGCTGACAATCCGGTAAAGTCCACCAGGTTTTCAATTGTAATACGTTCGTTTATGTGATTGTATATATAATCAATGCAAAGGACTACCGGTTTTGATATGGCAGCGTTTTTCTGGAGCATAAGCATCTTTCCGGTAAAGTCTAAAACCATATCGCTGTGAAGATTGGCAACAGAATCATCATTCATGCAGGAATCCAGCTTTAATATATAAAAATCACTAAGCCGATAGGCCTGTTCCAATTCGAGTCCGGCCTCAATGCAGTGCCGTGTAATCATGGCAGCAGTTACAACAAAATGATATTTTAGATTCGTCAGGGGATTTTTGGAAAGAACACCCATTCCTTCCGGATTGGTAAAGTCTCCCTGTTCAAGATTCTTTCGGACAAAGTCCATATCCCCTTTTTTAACAGCAATATAGAAGGAATATTCCTCCTCCGTTGGGCGATGATATGCTTCTATCTCACTGTCAGAAAACTCCTTTGTGTACCATTCTCTTCTTAAATTTTTCATATACTATATATCCTTTTTAAGATTAAAAAATATTTTATAAGCATTACATTGATTATGTCATCAATTTGATATTTTTGCAATTGATTTTATATAATAAGGAAAATTAAAAACCTATAATACATATTGTTAGCAGTCATATAAAACAAATATTCAGGGAGGTTTTTAGGTATGAAGAAAAAATTAGTAAGCAGCCTTTTAGCAGTATCTATGGTAATAACAATGCTTTCAGGATGCGGTAACAGTGCAGACACAGACACAACAGTGAACGAAGACACAACTTCAAATGCAGATTCCGAAGATAATGCAGAACCAACAAAGGATGCGGATGCGGCAACAACTGATGAAGCAACAGAAGAAGGCAAGGTAGTAAATATATATTGTTGGAACGATGAGTTCAAAAGTCGCTATGAAGCTTATGCAGCAGATATTGCACAGGAGCATGGTGTAGAGGTCAATTTTGTGATCGTGGCAAATGAAAACAATGCTTACCAGAATAATCTCGACGCAGCACTTTTAGCTCAAGAAACAGCAACAGATAATGATAAAGTCGACATCTTTCTTATAGAGGCTGATTATGCAAGCAAATATACACAATCTGATTATGCACTTGATGTAATGAGCGATGTTGGTCTTACAGAGGAAGATCTTGCAGAGCAGTATCAGTATACAAAGGATATCGTAACTGTTGACGGCGTACAAAAGGGAACTACATGGCAGGCAACTCCGGGATTATTTGCTTACCGAAGAAGTATTGCAAAAGAGGTACTTGGTACAGATGATCCGACAGAGGTTCAGGCTTACCTAAGTGATTGGAGTAAGTTTGACGATGTAGCGGAACAGATGAATAATGCAGGCTATTTCATGCTTTCCGGTTATGATGATTCTTTTAGAACTTTTTCTAATAATGTATCAGCACCTTGGGTAGACGGTACAAAGATTGTTATAGATGATAACATCACGCAGTGGGTGGACCAGACAATGAGATATACAGAAAAGGGCTATAACAATAAGACAACACTTTGGGCACCGGAATGGAGTGCAGATCAGGGACCGGACGGAAAGGTATTTGGATTCTTCTATTCTACGTGGGGTATCAACTTTACACTTTTAGGAAATTCACTTGCTGATGCAGAGGGTGCAGAGGAAGTAGGCAATGGTATCTTTGGAGATTATGCAGTATGTGAAGGACCACAGCCATATTACTGGGGCGGTACATGGATTTGTGCAGCAAAGGGAACAGACAATATTCCATTCATCAAGGATATGATGTACAGACTTACCTGTGATGCAGATACTATGAAGCAGATAACACAGGATACACAGGATTATACAAACAATGAGTCTGCAATGAACGAAATTGCAGCAAGTGATTACGCTTCGGATTTCCTTGGCGGACAGAATCACATTGCTCTATTTGCAGAGGCAGCAGGCAAGATTGATATGAGTAATATCAGCAACTATGACCAGGGCTTAAATGAAGCTTACCAGCAGGCAATGCATGAGTATTTTGAAGGTAACGTTGATATGGAAACTGCTTTAGAGAACTTTTATACAGCAGCGCTGGAGAAGTATCCTGAATTAACAAGATAATTTAATAATTAATACAATGGCAAAGAGGCGGCAGTTAAATCTGCCTCCTCCCTAATTGCCTGATTGGAGGAATTATGAAGGCTGACAAGCCCAAAAAGGTAAGCTATAAAAAATGGGGTTACATATTCCTTATTCCGTTTTTCCTTATATATGCCATATTCTCGTTTATACCGATGATTTCAACCTTTTATTATAGCTTTTTTGAGAATTATATGTCTGGTTTGAATACGATTGGACCTAACTTTGTAGGTTTAAATAATTATGTACAATTAATAAGAGAAGGTGACCTTTTAAAGTATGCCGGTAATACAATTATTATGTGGATTATTGGATTTATTCCACAGATTGTAGTGTCACTTATATTGGCAGCATGGTTTACAGATAACCGCTTAAAATTGAAATACTCCGGTTTCTTTAAGACCGTTATATATATGCCGAACCTCATTATGGCATCGGCAATTGCAATGTTATTTTTTACATTATTTTCAAACAATGGACCTGTTAACATGATACTTATGCAGGCAGGAATCATTAATGAGCCTTTCCACTTTATGTCTTCTACGGCAGGAGCCAGAAGCTTAATCGCATTTATGAATTTCCTGATGTGGTTTGGAAACACTACCATACTTTTGATGGCTGGTATGATGGGAATCGATCTCTCGCTTTTTGAGGCGGCAGAGGTAGATGGCGCCACATCCTTCCAAATATTTTCCAAAATCACCTTACCGCTTATTAAGCCGATCCTAGCGTATGTAATGGTAACATCTTTAATTGGCGGCCTTCAGATGTTTGACCTGCCGCAAATATTGACGAATGGACAGGGTGGACCTAATAGAACCACAATGACGCTAATCATGTATTTAAATAAACACTTATTCAATGAAAACTATGGTATGGCAGGGGCACTATCCGCAGTCCTGTTTATTATTACCGGTGCACTTAGTATATGGGTATTTAAGTCAATTACCGGACGTGACGAGAAATGAGGAGATATGAAATGAATAAGACAATAAGAAGCGGTTCAGCAAGTCTGAATATCAAAAGAACATTATGTTATATAGCGCTGGGATTCATAACAGTCATATGTCTGTTTTCTTTCCATATGCTGCTTGTAAATTCAACACGTGCCCATGTTGATATTCAAAGGGCATTTTCATTGGCACCGGGTAAGTCACTTGTAAGAAATGTAATTAATGTCCTTAGTAATACAACAATACTGATTGTAAGAGGTATGTTCAATAGTATTACGATAGCAACACTTTCATCGTTGTTGTCCGTATATTTTTCGGCTATGACAGCATATGCCATACATACTTATGATTTTAAGTTCAAAAAGTTAGCATTTACATTTATACTTCTTATTATGACAATTCCGGTTCAGGTAAGTGCACTTGGTTTTGTTAAATTAATTACAGCTATGAATTTGAAGGATACGTTTATACCACTTATTATTCCTTCGATTGCCTCTCCGGCCTGCTTTTTTTTCATGAAACAATATATGGAAAGCTCGCTTCCGCTTGAAATTGTAGAGGCGGCGCGAATTGATGGCTCTAATGAGTTTCATACCTTTAACCGTATCATCCTCCCGATGTTGAAACCAGCTATGGCAGTTCAAATAATATTTGGATTTACCGGAAGCTGGAACAATTATTTCTCACCATCATTGGTACTTACTAAGGCTGAAATGAAAACACTTCCGCTTTGGATTGCTTATCTTAGAAGTGCAGATTTTACCAAGTTTGATATGGGTCAGTTGTATACGATGATTGCTTTTTCAATATTCCCGGTAGTGCTTGTTTACTTATTCCTGTCTAAATATATTGTGCAGGGCGTAACACTTGGCGGAGTAAAGGGTTAATTAATATAATATATAGAGGAGGAGCAAGGGTCCATGAACCGGGGCGGGTGAACAATGAGCTTCAGGGATATATGGAATTACCATCTAAAAATCAGTTACTATTGATAAAAGACTTGCGGTATCTCTTGTTGCAGCTCCTCTATAAATTTTCCGGCAGCCTTGCTGAAGACCTGGTACTTTTTCCAGACGATATTAAGACCTACTTCTATTCGCGGCTCAAGAGGCCGGAAACATAAAACACTGCCGTCATATTCCTGGATAATTTTATCCAGGCAAAGTGCGTAACCCACATTTTCCTCTACCATAAGAGAGGCATTATAAAGGAGATTGTACGTGGCAACAATATTTAAATCCTCGTAACTTTTCCCAAACCATCCGGACAAATCATTGTGGGCAATGGACTGGCGGGAAGCAAGGAGCGGCAGTCCGGATAAATCCGCCGGCTTAATAGTCCTATGCTCTGCCAGTTTACTGTCCCTTCGCATCAAGACACCCCATGTATCTGTACTGGAAAGTTTTAGAAAATCGTACTTTGATATATCGGCAGGTTCAATGAATATACCAAAGTCCAACAAACCTTTGTCCAAATGCTCGGCTACATCAATTGCGTTTCCGCTGAACAAATGGTACTGAATAGTAGGATATTTAGTTTGCAGTTTTTTAATAACCTTACCTACCAGCCGCATTCCTTCTGTTTCCCCGCCGCCAATATAAATATCGCCGCCGATGATTTCTCCCGTATCCTGAAATTCTGCCTGTGTTTTATCTGCAAGATCAACAATCTCCTGCGCACGCCGACGAAGAAACATACCTTCTTCGGTAAGCGTAATTTTTCTATTTCCACGTAAAAATAGCTTCTTCCCCAATTCCTCCTCTAAATCCATTAGCTGTTTGGATAGGGTAGGCTGCGTAACATGCAGCATATTGGCGGCTCCTGTTATGCTTTCTTCTCTTGCAACCGCAAGAAAATATCTTAAAACTCTAAGTTCCATTCAAAAATCCTCCCGATGATAATTTTTTAATCTATTATACAATGTTTCAAGTATTCTTGTAAACTATGACAACCTATTCAATATAAGTATTTGTTATTGAACGGCGGTGAAGTTACAATAAAATTAATAGAGGAGGAGATGATATGGTCAGTCAGCAAGAAGAAAAAGCACTGATTCGAAATTTGGAGGATGCAGGCTGTTCGCTTGACATCATTGAATCATTTTGCAAATGCCAAGAAGTTAAGGAATATACGGAGCAGCTGCAGATTTTATCAAAGCAAAGACGCATGCTCCTTGAACAGGTTCATGATACACAGCATCGGCTGGAGTGCCTAGATTACTTAATCTACACGATCAGAAAAAAAGAGTAGGAGAAAGGGGGTGCATAATATGACGCTTGCACATTTTTTAGACCATGTAAATCGACAGCTTCCGATTATGGGTGGATCAGAAGTCCACTTATTTATGTCCGGTCTTGCACAGGAGGCCATGCAAATTACTGCAGAACTGAATGCCTCTTACCAGAAGCCGGAAGAGGTCCGCAGACTGATGACGAAACTGATTGGAAAACCGGTGGATGAGTCATTCCGCATGTTTCTGCCATTTTATACTGATTGTGGAAAGAACCTTGGTATCGGAAAAAATGTATTTATCAATTCCGGCTGCCGCTTTCAGGATCAGGGAGGTATTATTTTGGATGACGGGGCAATAATCGGACACAACGTTGTTTTGGCGACCCTTAACCATGACCCTTCACCTGAAAAGCGAAGCACTACCCATCCCTCACCGATTCGAATCGGTAAAAACGTATGGATTGGATCAAATGCCACTGTATTATCCGGTGTTACAATCGGAGCAGGAGCAATTATTGCCGCTGGAGCGGTAGTAACAAAAGATGTTCCGGAAAATACGGTTGTAGGCGGCGTTCCGGCAAAAATAATAAAATCACTCAAACAGGAGGAAACACAATGAGCAAAAATATCTTAGTTATTTCAACCAGTCCACGCAAGGGGGGAAATTCGGAAACCCTGGCCGATGAGTTTGTAAAGGGTGCCCGGATTTCCGGCCACAATGTGGAAAAGATATGTTTATATGACAAAACCATCAATTTCTGCAAGGGCTGTCTTGCCTGCCAGAAAACCAAGCGATGTATCATTCACGATGATGCAGACATAATAGCACAGAAAATGCTGACAGCTGATGTCATTGCCTTTGCTACTCCTATCTATTACTACGAAATGTGCGGGCAGATGAAGACTATGCTTGACCGCGCAAACCCTCTTTATACATCCGACTATTCTTTTCGAGACATTTATCTGCTGACTGCAGCGGCAGATGAGGAAGAAAGTGCCATGGACGGAGCAATTAAGGGACTGCAGGGGTGGATTGCCTGCTTTGAAAAGGCGAATCTGGCCGGCATTGTTCATGGTGTTGGTGCTGATCATATGGGTGCTATGAAAAAATTGACATCAATTATGCAAAAGGCATTTGAGATGGGTAAATCTATATAACCAGAGGCTGTAAATGATAAAAGATAATTAGAGAAACCCGCTGTTTAAGACTTTTTGCAGCGGGTTTCCTACTACTAATATCATCAATATTAAAAAATTGGGTCTGTCAATTATTCTAACTCAATGGCATAAAATTCATCTGGGGGATATCCGGTTGTATTATCATATTCAGCATCATTTACTACTATATCAATATATGTAATGCCTAATTTTTCAGAATGCTCCTTATTTATATAATAGTAAGTATAGTCAATTCTATAAGTCATACCGCTGCTAGTTTTTATGTTTTCTATTCTTCCGGTGATAGATTTTTCTACCCATCCATCTAATTCCGTGCTGCTGCCGCTTGTAGCGGGACTTTTTGGTGTATCAAAAGATAGGATATCACCATTAATAAAATCATAAAAGTCACAAACTTCCTTATCCAATTCAGAATGCGTATCTTGAATATATGGACATAAATTTTCCTTGAATGCTTCTGTATCATTATTTTGTAATGCTTCCATAATTTCGTTGCTTTTCTGTGTGTTGGCTTTGTTTGGTGTCATATAATCCTTGTTTGAATAGGAACATCCACTTAATAGCAGTGAGAATATTAATAAAAATGTATAAAAATATATCATTTTAAACATTGTGTTACTCCCTCTTATCTAGTTTGTCTAGATATTATAACGTAAAATTTTATCATGAACAATTGCGAAAGACAATTGAAACATCCAGAACTTTAATAACATAATAAAACGAGATAAAATTGACCGGCATGCTATTAGATGATAAAATTAAAAGAAAATTTACGATGAAATATAATAATTTAACTCATAGAATTAACCAAGAAATAAGAAGGGTGAGATGCTGCGTGGCAAATGAAATAATGAATCCGCTTATAAGCGAGATAAGAGATATTCTTGATAAGGCTAGGAAAAATGTTGCAAGGGAAGTAAATAGCGAACTAATTATATCTTATTGGAAGATTGGTGAAATTATAGTTCGCTATGAGCAGAATGACAGTATTCGTGCGGAATATGGGGAGCAGACATTAAGACAGCTTTCAAAGGAATTGACAAAGGAGTTTGGAAAAGGTTTTTCTATCTCTAATTTACAATTTATGAGACGCTTTTATCAGGACTATTTAATTCAACAGACACTGTCTGTTAAATTGAGTTGGTCACATTATTGTGAATTGCTAAGTATTTCTGATAGAGATAAGCGCAGTTTTTATGAAAAAGAAGCGATTAATTCAAACTGGTCTGTTCGTGAAATGAAAAGACAAATCAATACTTCTTTATATGAGCGCTTATTACTATCTAAGGGAGAAATAAATAAACAAGAAGTATTAAAACTGGCGGCAACAGGAATTGAGTTAAATAACCCAAAGGATATTATCAAAGACCCTTATGTGTTTGAGTTCCTTGGAATTCCTGAAGATAAGCCAATGCTGGAAAGTGATTTAGAAAAAGCTTTGGTAGAGCGTATTGAAAAATTTTTACTTGAACTTGGCAGGGGATTTATGTTCGTTGGAACGCAGCAGAGAATTACGATTAAAAACGCATTATTATGCAGATATGGTTTTCTATAATAAGCCTTTAAAATCTTATGTAATTATAGAACTTAAGACAAATAAACTAATGCCGGAGGCAGCAGGACAGCTAAATATGTACTTAAACTATTATGAAAATGAAGTGAATGATGAAGGAGATAATAAACCAATCGGAATTATACTTTGCACAGATAAAGATGCATTAACAGCAGAGTATGCATTAGGTGGATTATCAAGTAATATCTTTGCTTCTAAATACACCTACTACATTCCAGACAAGGAAGACTTAATTGCAGAGGTTGAGAAAGTAATTAACAAATGGCAGGCGAAGGAATAGAAAAAGTATAATTGATTAATGGAGGATTTAAGATGAAAGTTGAACAGTTTGTAACAGCATATAGAGGCAATCATGAAAAAATCAAAGCACTTCTTAGTGAGGAATACGAATCACTTCGGCCTGTCCTCAGAATTAATATCGAAATTATTCATGATGATGAGCGTGGAGAATATGTTCGAATTGAGTATAATACGCCGGTCGCATCAAAAGGTAAACGTGGCTGGCTTAATCTTATGCTATGGGAAAGTTCCAAAACAAAGATAGATTACAACATTGTTGATAAACATGTCGGCGAAGCAACACCTGGCACGGATGGAATAACAAAGGGTATGACGACAGTGTTTCAGACAGATTTTTTGGATATTGAGTTTACCGGTGTCGGCATTGAAGGCGGCTGCCCTGCAGAGAGCGATAATGACGGTTGTTTTTACATAGCTGATGGAATAACAACCTTTATACCGTCTGAATCTATTGTTTCAAATAAAGAGTTTTGCGATTGTGAATTATCATGGAAAAGATTCTTGCACGATGCAATGGGTATTTCGATTGATGAAAATTTAGGTGCGTATAAAGTAACTTTTGAAAGAAAAATATAGAATAACCATTAGAACGAATGCGGTAAAAATTTGCCAATTACTGATATGAGTGTAGTATCCCTAGTAACGGCAGTGAATCATATTGATTTACTGCCGTTATTTCTAGTTTTTATTATGTTATAAGTGTAATCAATACACCACATATTAAAGCAACAGGTATTCCAATGATTATACCATACAATCCGTCCACTTTTTCGTGCATTGGAACGGTATTCTTTATCCATATCTTCTGTTCCGGGAAGTCTAACCTTTTTCCAGTGAGCAAAAACTCCAATATCTAAAACAAACACATCAAATATGTTCACAACAAACCATATAATATAGCAATAGACGGCTCCGTTTAAAAAATCTTTTGCCCCTGCTAAGTATATCAGCAAAGTCAATATGCCAATAAAAACAATACAAACGAATAGCTTTGCGATTACAGTTCCGATGATATTTTCTTTCTTTGTTTTTGGAACATAGTCAGGATTTTTTTCTAAAAATCGTTCTTGTACCTGTGGAGCATATTCATTTAACCAAGCTGTTTTATTATGTACCGTAGATCCAACAACTGCTATGCCAAAAATAATACATGCAATGATACATTCAATTACTAAAACCATATTATTATCCCCTCCATTTCTTTGCTATCTTATTATAACTGTTATCTTGTTATTTTCCTATCAAATTATTACCATTTTAACATATTAGATTCTCCTGTCTTTTAATAAAATTTATGATAAAATGAGTTATCATCAGCAAAAGAGATTTTATAAGGTTATGGCTGAAAAGGAATGGAGAAAAATGAAATCAATCTATTGGAATGAAACATCAAAAAAAGCAGTTTGGGACTTATATGATTTAATGATTAATGATTTGAAAATTGAGTACAAAGATATTTATATAGATACTTCTTTTGGGAATACGCATTTAATTGAGACCGGTAATTTTTATGGTAAGCCTTTGCTCGTATTCCATGGTGGTAATGCTACTACAGCATATAATTTAAAATATTGTGATTTTCTCCTCAAGGAATTTCATATTTATGCAGTTGATACAATAGGACACCCTGGAAAGAGTGCAGAGAATTCTTTATCCCCTAGTAATCAGGATTATGGAAAGTGGACAAGTGAAGTAATCACGAACATTGGGTATAGTACAATTTGCTGTTTTGGCGGTTCATTTGGCGCAGGAATTTTAGTGAAAGCCATGTGTGTTGCTCCTGAGAAAATTGAAAGAAGTGTGTTGCTTGTTCCGTCTGCCATAAAAAATGCACCTGCATATAAAAGCATGAGTATGATGTTTCCTATGATTATGTACTGGGTTACTCATAAAGATTCATGGTTTAAAAAGTGTATTCTGCCAATGGCAATTACGGAGGATAATATAACAGAAGATATTCTGTCTACAGCACGTTGCAGTATAGATAATGCAAGGATAAAAGCGGGTATGCCGAGCGATGAAAAAATAGAAAATATGCAGAAATATAAAAATCCTGTATTCGTAATAGCAGCAGAAAAAGATTGCTTATTTCCAGGAAAATATGTAATAGAAAAAGCCATGAAGGCATGGAAACAAGCCGAAACATATTTACTAAAAGAAAGAGGGCATATCAATCTGTTAACATCGGATGAAAAAGAAATGATTAAACAGTTTCTATTAAAGGGATAAACTAGCAGTCTACTGCCAAAGCGTCAATTCTACCGCTGGTCGATAGCGGTTTCTAAGAACAAAGAATATGATTAAGGCATAGATAGAAGGGAGAATTCCATGGATAAAGACAAATTTGGGAAATTTGTCGCAACTTTAAGAAAAGAAAAAAACATGACTCAAAAAGAATTGGCCCTAATCCTGCATCTGACTGACAAGGCAATTTCCAAATGGGAAAGAGGACTGAGCTTTCCAGATATTTCAATCCTGGAGCCACTGGCAGAGACATTAGACGTGTCGGTGATGGAACTCCTAAAAGGAGAGCGTTTTCCGGAAAAAGAAAGTTTAACTGCAGAGGATGCCAAACAGCTTATTAGTGATTCAATTGCCATCTCGGACGCTGAAATAGTCAGAAAGCATTTAAGGAGCAAATATATCTTATTGTTCTGTATCGTATGCTTGATGCTTCTGATTTCCATTATACTGAATATCATTTCCTTTACGGCAGCACCGGAAGGGGTGCAAGGGTCTGATCCAAACCGGCTGATCGTTGGTGAACCGGGGATGGAAGAAACGCTTGAGGAAGGAAGGGAGTGATTGTATGAGGAAAAAAATGTTGATTATCGCGGCTTTGGTGTTTCTTGTATGGTGGGGAATCTTGGATGCGTTTGGTTATTTAGCGGGAGCCGGAGTTCAGTGGATGGATGTGACCGGATATGTGATGCTTGGGTTGTTGCTTGCCATGCTTCTGTATGGAGTGAAGGCAGCGCCGTCCGGCGGTTATATGGAGCAAGCGTTCTCCTTGAAAAACAGTAAGGCATTTCAGGGATTTCTGGCGGCTTTTGTAATTCTGCACCATATTTACATTATCCTGTTTAGAGAAATGGATTATAAAGGATCACTGGAAATATTCGAAAATACCGGGGTTATTATTGTTGGTTTTTTCTTTTTCTGTTCCGGATACGGGCTGATAACAAGCCTTAAACAAAAGGACAATTATCTAAAAGGATTTATGAAAAAAAGGGTATTTACCGTACTGGTTCCTTTTTTTATCTGTAATTATGCCTATATGATAACGACACTCCTGATGGGAAAAACGTATTCTATGGACAATTTGCTTTATGCATTCTTTGGGCTCAAGCTTTTAAATTCCCAAATGTGGTTTGCCGTGGAAATTCTGCTTCTGTATATTTGCTTTTATCTCATATTCCGGTTTATACGCCGTGAAAGGACTGCCTTTATTGTAATGGGTCTGACGGTAATTACAATGATAATTGGTAGTCTGCTGCTCGGGCATGATCAGACGACTGAAATGATTGGGACCTGGTTTCGGGGTGAGTGGTGGTATAATACTTCCTTTATTTTTTATATCGGAATGTTAGCTGCCCGTTTTAAAGAGGTACTCATTCCCCGTATTCAAAAACATTATTATCTCTGGCTGGCCGTTTTTTATGGTCTGAGCATCGGACTGGGTTTCATTGTGAGGCGCCTGCTGGATGAGAAAGGGTATTGGATTGAAAGCGCAAATTACAGAGGTTATGCCGAAAAATTTCAAGCTTTAGCTTTTCAGCTCCCTATGGTCGCATGCTGCGTTGCAGTCATATTGCTAATTATGATGAAGATTACGTTTTATAATAAAATTCTTTCCATTCTTGGAAGAATATCCCTGGAAGTTATACTAATTAATAATGTGTTTATCGTGGGATTTTTAAAACTTGCAAAAAATCATGTTGTTTTATATGTATTGTTGGTTTTTGCTGCAACGATTTTAGCTGCTATAGCCATCTATCGAATGAAATTGTGGGTATTGGACAAAAACGAGTAAGTCGAATTGGAGGTAGCAAATGAAAAGCAATCAATTAGCAGTCAAATTTTTGGGATTTGTCTTATGTATTTTTTTATTAAGTCCGATGGTTTGTAATGCTGCACCGGATGGCTATACAGAAGTTGGGGTACGTGGAATTACTATTAGCTTTCCAAATGACTGGCATGTCATGTATGAGGGCAAGGAAGGTCTGGAAGAGTTATATACGAAGCTAAAGCTGGACTCCGATAGCTTTCAAAAATATATGGATGGTACAATCATAGAAGCAATCAATACTGATGATGTAGATCTGTCCTCCCAGCTGGGATCTTTTGAGAACGAGAAAGCCATCGATATTTATATGATGGACGATACAAGTAAATTTGAATTGGAATACGAAACACTAAAGGAACAGCCGGAAGATGTCAAGCAGGTATTTTTGGAAGCTTACGGAAGTAAGATGAAGTCGGAATCAGGAATGAGTGCCGGTGATACATATATTCTTGAAGGAGTAAGTGCAGATTTTGCGGTTATCAATCTTTCATATACAAATTATCATTATTTGGTTGCCGGTACGGTCTCTAACGGCAAGGTATTTACGTTTATGGCATTATCCCATAGCGATGAAGCACTGCTGACCGAAAAGGAAGCGATATTAAATGAGGTGCTGCAGAGCTTTGCTGTAGAGGATATTACGGCTTATGAGGCGGGAACAAAGAGCACATCCGAACCTGCCGCGAATGAAGAGACAGCATTGCAGGAAGAGGCAGCGGCTGAGGACGATGCCGGACAGGAAAAGGCTGACACGGAAGGAAACGTAACAAACACAACAGCGCCGCAAATGACACCAAAAATCAATGCATCTACGATAAAAGTACCGCTTGGTATCTTTATAGTTCTGCTTTTGTTGGTACTATTTTGGGGGCTGAAGGGCAGTAAAAAACGGGAATTCCATGAAGATGCGTTCTCCCTGCGGATTTCGAAGGGAATTCAGGGCTTTTGTGCCGCCGGTATTATGCTGCACCATTTAGCACAGACGGTTACGGATCAGGGTAAAATTGATAAAGGAATTATCAATTATATGGGGCATATTGGTGTTTTTTTTGTAGGTATGTTCTTCTTCTGCTCGGGTTATGGATTATATACCAGCTTAAAGAATAAGCCGGATTACCTTAAAGGATTTTTACGGAAAAGATTACTCACAATATTGGTGCCGTTTTATGTCGGTAATACTATCTTCGTACTGACGTCGATGCTGTTTGGTGCCCGCTTTAAGACCGGTGAATTAATCAGCCTGCTGACCGGATGGGTGCTTTTGAATACACAGCTCTGGTATATAGTTGAAATATTCATATTGTATATTGCTTTTTACCTGCTATTCAAGCTTAATAAGAGCAGACTGTCTTATATTCTGATGGGTATTTTTGTAGCAGGACTTATGGGATTCAGCCTGTTGCTTGGGCATGATTTTAAATCAGTCAGCGGGGGTGCATGGCTGAGAGGAGAATGGTGGTACAACGGAGTCTTTTTATTCTTCATCGGTATCACATTTGCGAGATATTATGATTCACTGATGAAACATATTAAGAAATATTACTTCGTATGGCTTTCCATCAGCCTAGCCGGCAGCGGTGTGTTTTATTTCCTGACGGAGCATATGCTCAAAACGAAAGGCTATTGGATTGAGCGGGATGGTTATCCGGGCTACCTTGAAAAGTTTCAGACACTGTCCTGTCAGCTTCCGATGATTATATTTATGGTGACGGCATTTTTCCTTATCACGCTGAAGCTGCAATTCAAGAACAGGGTACTAGATTTTCTTGGAAAGATTTCGTTAGAGCTTTATATTATTCATAATTTATTTATTGTATTTTTAAGGAGCCAGATAAAGATCGGGAATGATTTTATATTTATTCTTTCGGTTTATGTCTTGTCGATTTCCATGGCCGTCCTACTGTACGCATTTGACCGGAAAATAATATCCTTATTTACCGGAGGGAAAAAAGGCGGTGGCGGCAGCCTGAGGGAAAAACCAGCCGAGGCTAAAAGAGAGCATTTGATTGACTGTATGCGGCTTTTCATGGCATTTTTAGTTGTGTTCATCCATGCACCATTTGGAGGAAAAGCAGGTGAATTGGTATTCTGCTTCGGAAAGGCAGCGGTTCCCTTCTTTATTGTAGTCAGTGGATATTTTTGTTATTCCATCAAGCGGGAGCAGTTTGCGGCCCGCTTGAAGAAGCAGGCAGTTCGCCTATTTATGCTCTGCGCAGGTGCTAACTTTTTATATGTATATTTATATTTAATCGGAGGTAAACTGGGATGGATGACTGCGGATTTGCCAAGGCTGGTAACGGAAAAAAGTCTTGTCGGTCTGTACCTTTATAACCAATCTCCGGTTGCAGACCACCTTTGGTTTTTGGGATCGCTGTTCTATGCCCTAATACTTTTACTTATTTTAGTTAAATTAAGAATTGATAAGTATGTAATGGTTTTTGCGCCGATACTGCTTGGTATTTACATTGTTCTTTCCTATATTGGGAAAGGGGATGCAATTATGTATAGAAATGCCCTGCTGGTGACGCTGCCGTATTTTATGATGGGATGTTTAATCAGGAAGTACAGGGATAAAATTCTGGCATTTGCAAAACCATCAGTATTCAATATTACGACTGTTATATTTGCAGCTCTGGTGGTGGCAGAATACATAATGCGGAAGGATCGAAACGTACCATATTTGAGTATCGAGGTGCTGATTTATTTCATCGTTATTGTCTGCCTGCGTTACTCCAAGGTAGGTAAAGGCACGCCGATTGAATGGCTTGGATCAAAATGCACTTTGTTCGTTTACATTGTCCATATGGGTGTTCTCTGGGTTTTATGGTTTTTGTTTACCGGTTTTTCCGGTCGGTATCCGGCCCTGGTTACCATACTTGCATTTGCGGTTCCTCTTGCTGTTTCAGCGGTGATTGAAGGAGTGAAGGCAAGAAAGAGGGTAAGAGTAAAAGCGGTGCCGGAATAAAATGAAGATATAAGTGGCGCTGTCCGTGTCGGGCAGCGCTATTGGAACTTCTTTTTCATCATTCATCATTATTTATATATATAACACTCATTGGAAATAGGGTAAAAGCATGAAAAATGATTATGATAATAGTTTGTTCGATTATTTCATTCAGCAATGTAAAAATCCCAGTGGAATAATCGGTTCAAAAATGACCGATATATGGAATCACACATTTAGAAATATGACCCATTGGGGATTACAAGATGTATTAATTTCAAACAGTGATATAATTTTAGATGTTGGCTGCGGCGGCGGTATGACGGTAAATGAACTGGTTAATTTTATTTTTGAAAATGGCAAGGTGTATGGTATTGACATCTCAGAAGTTGCCGTAGAAAAATCTAAAAGAAAAAATAAGATTAATATTGCGCAAAATAAAGTAAAAGTCCAGCAGGCACCTATTGAAAAGTTACCATTTTCTCATGAGATGTTTGATAAAATCTTTGCAATTCAAACCCATATTTATTGGGAAAACATTGAAGAAGGGTTAAGTGAGGTTTTTAGAGTATTAAAACCTCAGGGCAGTTTTTATATCATTTGTGAAAATGATAAAATCGTCTATCATTTACCAAAATATGAAAATTCTACTACAATGATTGAACTGTTAAAACGAGTCGGATTTATTAATATAGAATTTATTGTCAAAGGTAATTGGATTAAGTATACTTGTAATAAATAGTGAGGAAAATGAACAATGATTATACTTATAGCTGGAGCTTCTCATACAGGGAAGACTTTATTAGCACAGAAACTTTTAGAAAAACACAAGTATTCGTACTTATCAATTGACCTATTAAAAATGGGACTCATTAGAAGTAGAAATACAAAACTAACCCCAGAAGAAGATGATGAGCTTGAAATCTATCTATGGCCAATTGTTAGAGAAATGATAAAGACGGCAATTGAAAACAACCAGAACCTTGTAATTGAAGGTGTATATATTCCGTTCGATTGGGAAAAAGAGTTTGACAGCAAATATTTAAAAGAAATTAAGTATTATTGCCTTATTTTGACGAAAGATTATATTATAAATCATTTTTTTGATATTATAAAGTATGCAAATGCGATAGAAAACAGGCTTGATGATTCGTCGTGTACGATAGAAACGGTACTTAAGGAAAATGCTCATAATTTTGAAATGTGCAAGAAGTATGGTTGTAATTATAAATTAATTGAAGGCGACTATGAAGTAAATATTGATATTACCGGAAGTATTATTTGATGTTGATTCGGTACAAACTGCACCTATTCTAACACCTCAATTTTTAATTTACCCTTTACTGCAGCGCGGTCTCCGACAAACTTTATGCGATACTCTCCAGCAGATAACAACAATTCACTTTGGCCCTGTCCGGACCCGTCGCACAGCGTTTCAATAATTTCGGCAGTAGTTGTATTAACCAAGACTATTTTAAATTTTCCATGGCTAGCAGTTACATTAAAGGAAAAGGAAAAGGTTTTATTTTCTTCAACGCTCTCAATGATATGAACTGTTCGGCAGCCGGAAAAATAATCGATTGAGAAATTGGTTTCTCCATTTTCATCCCAGGGTGTCTGTGTATCTTTTTTACTATGGTAAATATCGGTTTTCTTAACAATTAAATGATTGTTTTTATAAATGCGCCCTGGATGAAATGACGGAGCGGTAAAGAAAACATATAAAAGTACTGCGGCTAATAAAACACATACTAATAATACGATATATTTTCTTCGTTTATTCATTTGCATTCAGATTCTCCTTTTGCTGGGATTCATCTAAATATTTTTGGGTAATTCTAAGATTTATCCGAATTACTAATGCTGTAGCAATTAAGAATACTATAAAAAGTTCCGCAAAAATCACAAGCAGACTGCCTTTAAATTCATCAAGATATGGGAGCGGCAGTTGAAGAAAAAAGAAGAAAGCCAAAGCGATTATATAAACAAAACTGCTTCTTAATATACGAATATTTTTAACTTGTTCTTTCTTCACTTTTAATTGCAAATTCTCCTGTCGTTTTTCCAGCCGTTCTGTCCGAATTGTCAATTCGTCGACCTCGCTTGGTTTTAGCAGATAGTCTGTCGAAACATCAAATACCCTGCTTAATTCAATCAGTCTTTCAATTTCAGGAACTGAATCCCCGGATTCCCATTTCGAAACAGATTGACGTGAAACACCAATCTTCTCAGCCAACTGCTCCTGTGACATACCGTTTGCTTTTCTGAGTTCAAATATCTTTTCTGATAAATTCATGTAATACCCTCCCTATTATGACTAAATTATACCATGATTACAAAGAGTGTCTCTATAAAGTTCACATTACATCCTGTCAACTAACACGTGCAAATATGGTTGCACTATGAATGCAATATTACGAGACTGCTTGGTCAATTCGTTTTTTCTCTCTAAAAACAGGCAAAACCATGCCATAAAAACATTGATATTTATACCAAAGGTGGTATTGCACTTACGCCATTTTTGTGTAATACTTTTTTCAAGAAAATCAATTGGAGGGATGAAATGTTTAAAATAGGTGAGTTTTCCTTATTAACGCAAGTGTCAATCCGAATGTTAAGATATTATGATGAAACCGGGCTGTTAAAGCCAGCTGAAATTGATAAATTTACAAATTATAGATTGTACTCCACTGAACAGATTCCCATCTTAAATAAGATTATTTTTTTGCGGGATTTAGGTTTCAATGTATCTGAAATTAAGACTGCCCTTAAAAATTGGGATAATGATGTTATTATCAATCTGCTTGAACAGAAGCGCTTAAACATACAAAATACAATTCAGACGGAACAAGATAAGCTGTTAAAAATTGAATTAGCAAAAAAGGATATTCGAGAAGAAAAAATTGAAATACATTATAATGTTTCGATTAAAGCAGTTCCCAGTTATCAAATATTCTCCTTAAGACGCGTTGTGCCTGACTATTATTCTGAGGGGCAGATGTGGAAGGAATTGTCAATCTTTGCGAAGGAGCATAATATTTCGGTATCCAATAACACCTTTACGATATATCATGATGTTGAATTCAAGGAAAAGGATATTGACATAGAAATATGTGCATCTGCGGAGCGAATGGGTGAAAATGCCGGCGAATTTTGTTTTCGCAATACGGAGCCAGTGCCAATTATGGCAAGTACAGCTGTATATGGACCTTTTGAAAATATCGCAGGAGCTTACCATGCCTTTGCAAATTGGCTTGGAAAACATAATAAATATAAAATAATTGGGCAAAGCAGGCAAATTGTCCATCGGGGACCATGGAATGAGCAATGTCCCGACAAGTATTTAACCGAAATTCAAATTCCGTTGGAGCTCAGATAGAAGAAGTGCTTTGCAAAACTTTTGCAAGGCATTTTTTATATTGACTCTCACATGGTGTCATGGTCCATATTAGATTTATAGGATAACGAAATCTAAATAACGGAGGAATAAAATATGAATCGCTTACATGTAAATCCTGTTGGAGCAATCAGTATTAATGAGAAAGGTATGTTTATCAAGCTGGAGCAAAAATACATTCCGGCATTACAGGCACTGGACGGGTTTAGCCACATCAATGTGCTTTGGTGGTTCAGTGACTTTGACGATGAAGAGGCAAGAAATATACTTGAAAGCCCAAAGCCATATAAAAAAGCGCCGGATGTTATGGGGACATTTGCCACCAGATCACCAATCCGCCCTAATCCGATTGCTTTGACTGCCTCACAAATTATTAGTATTGATGAAAAAGAAGGTGTGATTGAAGTTGCTTACATTGATGCAAACGATGGAACACCGGTCATTGACATTAAGCCGTATACGCCAAGCCTTGACCGTGTAGAAACACCGGGTGTACCGGAATGGTGTCAGCATTGGCCTATCAGCATGGAACAATCGGGAAGCTTTCATTGGGAAGACGAGTTTAACTTTTAATCTGCGGGGTTCTATGGGGTGGTTTCCATTAAAACAGCACATACTTTTTTATGTATGTGCTGAAAATTAATGGTATTATGTGAAAACTGAAAGGTAGAAAATGCTTATTTATAATATTTTATCTAAATCATGTTCGGCACCAATAAATTTTTTGTATTCATGTGGGATATTTAACGAGTTCAAATATAAATGCATAATTTCATTGTCACAAAACAATATGTCACTTGTTCCAATGTGAATATCAATGTTTAAATTCTTACGTATTATATCTGCTTTTTGACGTACCAAGCATAAGATATTATTTCCTCTAAATATCGCTCTTTCTCCATCATTTCTTCATATAAACAGATAAATATTATAGCCGATGTCATGATGTAACACATGACTGTAAAATGTGTTATGAGTCATGTTTTTCGGTGATTCTGTTGGTGGATTTATATAATTCATTGCACTTTGTCCCTCACATCTAATATAAATTTTCTGTACTTACATATTATCCGACTAATATTCATCTTAATAATAGCATAGTTAATATTAAAAGACTATTTTACCTCATAAATTACAATCTATTTAACTTGACTAATTCCAATAATGGTATTATTATAATAAGTGAAACTAATGAAAGAAGGATACTATTATGAAAAGTCTTGAAGATATTTTACTGAACCCTGTCAGGATGCGAATTGTGCAGCATTTATCGAGTATCGAAAGTGCAACAGTCGGCCAGCTGGCAGAGCTAATGAAGGATGTACCGCGCACTACCTTGTATCGGCATATTAATGTTCTTACCGAGAGAGAATTGCTGAAGGTAGTAAAGGAAGAAAAGATACGCGGTACATACGAGCGGGAGTATGCTCTCAATATTGGAAAGCTGCAAGAGGCTTCGGCAAACAATCCGATTGAGAAAAGTGTTTACCTTTTTATTATGAAACTGCTCGCAGATTTTGAAGGCTATTTTAAGATTCAGGGAACCGATCCTATAAAGGACCGCCTATTTTTAAGCAAAAATACTTTATTGCTTTCAGATGAAGAATTTGATCAATTTAAAATGGAGTATTTTGAAATTGTTAAAAAGTATATGAATATGCCTATAAATAAAGGACGAAGGACACGGAGCGTTTCACTCATCTCTTCACCAAGCATTTCAAAGGAGGATATCGATGTCGAATAATATACGAAAATGGCTGGGGATAGCCATCACAATTATTTGCTATTATTTTGTACATGAAGGTGCTCATTTAATCGTCGCGCTTATTTTGGGAGTATTTCAAGAAATACGTTTTATGGGTATCGGTATGCAAATTGTAATCGAAGCGTCCGCCTTGTCAAATATACAGCTTGCAGTTTTCTGCGTTGTGGGAAGCGCAGCGGCTTTAATATTTGGATATATTTTGGTTTTACTAAGAAACCGCATTCTTCTTTCTCAAAGTAAAATTTTGAAGGCTGCTTGTTATTATACAACTTTAGGGCTGCTCCTTCTGGACCCCATTTATTTATCTGTTTTATATGGTTTTTTTGGCGGTGGTGATATGAATGGAATTATCCTGTTTGGCATTCCTGAAACAGCTGTTCGAATTATTTATGCTGTTATTGGAGTTACTAATATTTTTGTATGTATCAAATATATTTATCCGGCATATAAACAAAATTTTGCAGAATCATAGTTATGTAATAGGTCAAAGGGCAGCTTAATGCCTTTTGCACACATGGTGCCGTAGGTTTCTAAAACCTGCGGCGCTTTTGTTTGCTGCTGACTTTATTTATTGCTGTAAAGTGTCAAAATTTTTACAACAAACTACTTGCCGTTTGGACCATAATTTGATATAGTGAAAAAGTACCAATTGATGTCGAAAAAGATAAAAGAATAATAGATAATAAATTGTCAGATAACAAATTGAAAACTATTGATAAAAAATGGTTTTTAATATAATATATATACAATTATATAAAAGATTACGCAAAAATAAGTCGATAAAAGGAGATGATTTACAAGACTAAGAGTTATGGTCAATAATTTCTTGAGATTTCAAAGGATGAGAATTGTTTGAACGATAACAAAGCATTATTTTATATTAAAAAACATACTTAGGGAGGTATATTGTTATGTCCAAGAAATTTTTAAATTTAAAGATAGGTAAAAAGCTATCGCTATCTTTTACCTTGGTAATTCTATGTTTTGTCATTTGTTTAATCATTAGTATTTTTGGTTTATACAGCAGCGGCAGTAAAATGACTTATTTCTATTCAACACCATATCAAAATCATGTGGAGGCACTCGAATGTTCCGTTGATATCCAGAACATTATTAAGAACCTATTATTGCTCAGTACAACTGAGGATACTGCTGAAGGCCAAAGAATTAATGATGAAATAGAGCAGTTAGTAAAAAATGAGAATGAATCACTTGAATTTTTGAATAAAAATTCTTCGGCAACGGATTTATTAAATCAAATCAATGCCAAAATGTTGGAAATGAAGGACTCTCGAACTAAAATTACAGAGCTGGCACTGAATAATAATAATACAGAGGCTATTACGTTATTTAAATCTGATTATTTGCCAAAGGCAGAAGAAATAGCAGAATTGCTTCTTGATTTAGGAGATTATGCAGAAAACAACGCAATTAATAGTTATAATGCGGTAAATACTACTAAAATTGTGGTATATGTTTTGGTAGTTGTAATTGGAATTTTGGCAGTTGCAGTCGCACTATTTATTGCAAAATACTTAACCAATATTTTGACAAAACCAATTTATGAATTAGAGGAAGCAGCTAAAAATCTCTCGAAGGGAGATCTTGATGTCACCATTGAGTATGCATCAGAAGATGAGCTTGGTTCACTGGCAAACAATATCGGTTCCATGATTACATTAATAAAAACAATTATTCCGGATATTGAACATGTTCTTGGTTTAATGGCTGATGGTAATTTTGATATACAATCTACATGCTATGAAAGTTATGTAGGAAGCTTCGCTCCGATTTTAACTTCGATGCGTAATATTAATGTAACATTAAGCACAGCACTTAAGGGAATTAAAGAAATATCTGAAGAAGTAAATTCCGGTGCCGGAAATATGGCCCAGGGAGCACAGAATTTAGCAGAGGGCGCTACAGATCAGGCAAGCTCAGTTGAAGAGCTGACGGCAACGATTGAATATTTAGCAGATACATCTGAAAAGAATGCAGTGAGTGCGGAAGAGGCTGTAGAGGATGCAAAGCAAGTAAGCAATAAAGCGGATCGAAGTAAAAATTCAATGGAAAACATGGTAAGCTCCATGGAGAATATTAGTAAGCTGTCTATGCGGATTGAAGCAATTATCAACGCCATTGATGAAATTGCTTCTCAAACAAACCTTCTTGCATTAAATGCATCGATTGAGGCTGCAAGAGCAGGGGAAGCAGGCAAAGGCTTTGCAGTTGTAGCGGGAGAGATAGGTAAGCTTGCTTCTGAGAGCGCGGATGCTGCTAATAATACAAGAGAACTTATCCAGAATACAGTTACCGAAGTAGAAAACGGAAACGATATGGTGAAACAGACATCAGATGCGATTAATGATGTACTTGAGAGTATTAATTTCATTATACAATCTGTTACCAACTTAATGGAATCATCCAAAATGCAGTCTACATCTATGGGAGAAGTAAGAACTGCCGTAGAACAAATATCAGCAGTGATTCAGTCTACCTCCGCTACAGCGGAAGAAAGTTCTGCAATTAGTGAAGAGCTTTTTGCACAGTCTGAAAATTTAAATCAATTAGTAGGACAATTTACTTTAAGAAAAGATTAAACTACATTACATAGTAACAAAATGCAATAAATGGCACTGTCATTATTTAAGATAGTGCCATTTTTATATTCTATATTATTTATCCAGACATTGTGTATAATAAATGTAGAAATAAAATGAAATGTGGAGGAGATAAATTATGGGAAAGAAGTGTCCTTTTGAAACATTAGAATCCAAAAAAACACCGATGGGAAGATTTCAAATTGTTCAAGACAGTGTCAAAGTAAATGGAAATATACAGTCTTATGACTATGTAGAATTACCGGAGGGGGTTTGCATTCTTCCGATTAAAGATGAGAAGATAGTTACCTTAATGCAATACAGATATCCAATCCGCGGCTGGCAAAGAGAATTACCCGGAGGGCTGATTGATCCGGGGGAAACACCGGAAGAGGCAGCGGTGAGAGAATTGCGGGAAGAAACGGGTTACATTGTTAATAAAATAGAGTCTTTGGATGCCATACATCCGTCCTTTGGAGCAACAAATGAAACAATTTATTTGTTTGCGGCATTTTGCCGGGAAAAAGGGGAAGATGATAAAGACGCAGGTGAAGTTTTAAATTTAGAAGAAATGGAGCTGGAGGATTTTAAAAAATTTGCCGCTTCGGGAGAATTTATGCACGCAGCCGGATTAGCTGCATGGGCAAGATATATCCAAAGAGAATGTAAAGTATTATAAATTTCTAAAATTAATGAAAATAAGATAAATTTTTGAAAATCATTCTTAATTGTGATAGAATTCTAATATTGGATTCATTTAAAAGAATGCTTTATTGTAATGTGTTGAACTAAGCAAAGGAAAAATCATGATATGGGCAGTCAAAATAGAAAAGACAGTTTTATAGTTCAGGCGGGAATTTTGGCAGCAGCCGGAATTATTTCCCGTATTATTGGTCTGTTATATAGAAGCCCTCTTGAACGAATCATTGGCGATGAGGGTAATGGATATTATGGAGCAGCATATAATTTTTATTTAATCATTCTCCTTGTTTCTTCTTACAGTATTCCTACGGCAATTTCGAAAGTAATATCCGGACGGCTGGCATTAAAAGAATATAAAAATGCCCATCGAATTTTTCAATGTGCATTAATTTATGTTGTTATTGTAGGTGGAGCCGCGAGTTTATTTGCCTTCTTTGGGGCAAAATTTTTAGTAAGGCAAAATACGGTTGTTGTTCTTCAGGTTTTTGCGCCGACCATCTTCTTTTCGGGTATATTAGGAGTTTTGCGGGGATATTTTCAAGCCCATAAATCTATGCTTCAAACGTCAGTTTCTCAAATTGTTGAGCAGATTTTAAACGCTGTTGTCAGTATACTGGCAGCCTATTTGCTTATGCAGACAGTAAGTGACCAGAGCGAAACGATACAAGCTGTTTATGGTGCAATGGGAAGTGCACTTGGAACCGGCATCAGTGTTATTATATCACTTTTATTTATGTATTGGATGTACCGCTTAAACCGTGACATGTTTAAAAGGCGGATAAAGTATGACAATTCAAGGAAACAGCTTTCCTACAGCAAAATTTTTAAAATTATACTATTGATGGTTACGCCGATTATTTTAAGTACCTTTATATATAACTGTACAACTTCATTAAATCAAAAAATATTTGAGACAATTTACGCTACGATAAAGCATGTTTCGGACAAGGATATCGCAACAATGTACGGTGTTTTTAGCGGAAAAGCAGTTGTTCTTTCAAATATTCCAATCGCAATCGCTACGGCAATGTCTGCAGCGATGATTCCAACGGTATCCGGTACTTATGAGACAGGAAATATCCGTGGTACAAATCAAAAAATAGGCGAGGCGATACATGTCACAATGCTTATTTCCATTCCATCTGCAGTAGGACTATTTGTACTGGCTAAGCCAATTATTAATTGTTTATTTAATGCAAAAGATACAGCAGATTTGGCAGCCAGATTGCTGCAATGCATTTGTATTACCGTTATATTTTATGGACTTTCGACGCTGACAAATGGTGTGCTGCAAGGAATCGGTAAGGTTAACGTACCGGTGACAAATGCCGCAATTGCAGTTGTTATTCAGACTGTCGTCATTGTACCAGTGTTATATTTTACCGAGTTAGGCTTATATGCCCTTTGTATTGCAATGGTAGTTTATTCGCTGTCTATGTGCATTTTAAATGGCATTGCTGTTAGGCGCATACTTGGATACCGGCAGAAAATTTTAAGAACCTTTATTCTGCCTCTGATATCATCGCTTATTATGGGCGGGTTTGTTAGTTTAACATATTTTGGATTGTATCAATTAATTAAAAGTAATACTATTTGCTTATTTGCATCTATTTTTGTTGGTGCGATTGTTTATTTTATTACTTCTATCTTGCTTGGTGTTATTAGCGAGAATGATTTGAGGAAATTTCCGAAGGGGAATGTTCTGATAAGAGGGGTTAAGAAGTTGGGTATTATGAGTTAAAGGGGGCGGAGCGTTTCTGTGTGGCGGCTTTGCTACTATAAAAGTTTTTAAGCCTATTTTTTCAAAGCCTTAAAACACTTATTGCAATCCTCAAATAGGCATTGTAAATTAAAAAAAGAAAATAATGAAAAGGAGATATATTATGAATATACCGGTAAGACGAATACGAATTGACAATTTATATAATTTTAGGGATTTAGGTGGGTTTGAAACGAATATGGGTCAGACAATTACTTGGAATAAGCTGTTCCGCAGTGACAGTCTTGTTGCTTTAAAGGAAGAGCAGTGGGAAAGATTTAGGGAATTGGGAATAAAGACGATTATAGATTTGCGCAGTAAGTCTGAAACAATTACATATCCGGATAAGGTGCCTGACGGAATTGAATATTATCACTGTCCGATGCAGCAGGAAGAGATTGATATGGATGATGTAGAAGGCTCTACTGAAAAGGCTTTTTCAAAAAGTATGAATGAGGGTTATTGTCTGATGCTTGATAATGGTCCGCATTTAATCGCAAATGCTGTGAATGCGGTTATCAATGGTTTGAAAAAGGGAGGGGTCTTGTTCCATTGTACTGCCGGTAAGGACAGGACCGGAACACTTGCCGCTTTGCTATATACATTACTCGGCGCAGCAAGAGAGGATATTATTGCGGATTATCAAGTATCTCATACTTATAATGAGCCCGGACTGAATCGTGTTGTCAGAGAAATGGGAAAATATGAGGAGATGAAATATGCAATGCTTTCCGAACCGGATTATATCGGACCATTTTTAGATAAACTGGAGGGTTTTGATTTAGAACAGATGCTGATTGAAAATGGGATTACTGCTCATCAGCTTAATGAGCTTCGAAGCGCAATGCTGGTTTAGAATAGCTGTTTCTCTTATTAATCTTATGCCTGGCATTAATTATGACAGCTTGCCAGCAACAGAACAATGCTCCTCAAACTGATAATCAACCGGAAAATCTTGTAGACGCAAATATAAGTGAAAAACAAGACTATAACGAGGACGATCCTGCTTATCAAGAAAATACTGAAACAAGCGAGGAATTTGCGCTGAGCTATAATAATGGCCTGACTTTCTCTGACCTGGGGCTGACCGGCAGCAAAGCGACTGTCGTTACCATTGATAATTGCGATGCTTTCGGAAATTATTTTTATGTTAAAGACGAGAATACGCTGGTTATCAGCCACAATGGTGCTTTCTTTGAAGCATCTCAAAATCTCAATTAAAACAAGTTGTCTTCGACTGGAACAAGAGGGAAAGCCCCAAATTAATAAATTATAGACTCCAAAAAGAGCGAAATAACGCTCTTTTTTTAATGTAGAGACGACTGAGTAATAATAATTTTGTACTGGTTTTATCCACCAATCATTACACCGACATTTCCATGCAGTGCAATTCGAATCAGGCCGCATACAATCAAGTGAATCGGATAATAGGCATAGAAAAACCATTTCATACCTTTCCAATCACCACGCTCGCCGTTATACATTTTAAGCAGTGGAATTGTTAGAGCAACAAATAGTTGAAGAATACCATAAAGAGGATTGATGAATATGGCATATATAATCGCATACATTGATACCCATAACATCATTCCTGTCATTTGTTTTTTAAGATTATCACGATTTTCACCTATTTGTAGAATTGCAAGTACTGCAATGCAGCTCCAATCTGAACCGAATGTAATAACAATAATTCCCAAAATCAAAAGTCTTTTCTGCCATGTTTTCAGCTTTTCACTACCATTGACAACTAATGCGATAAGTCCCCAAAATAACGGCCACATAACGCTTGTTTGGTTAAAGACAGAGGTTTTAAATGGAATAAAAGGTATCCCAAATGCAAAGTTATATGCAAAGTGTCCAACAATTGCGAACACAAATAATTTAGCGGCATATTTCTTCCAATTATGTGTATAATAGTAACCCTCTGCGACAAAAAACCAAAAGATAGGAGCAGCCAATCTGCCAATGATATGTAATAAGATTATCCACCAATCTGTCGGGTAATTAGGAAATAGAACTGATGTAATATGGTCGGCTGTCATAGCAATTATTGCTATTAATTTTAATTCATTTGCATTGAATGATTTTAATTGCATTTTGTTTCTCCTCATAACTATCTATTCGTTTTATTTACTAGTATGTGCGGCGCTATTTCTTCTAACAATATGCGTGAAAACTCTTTTGCATTATCAGTGAGTGTCATATGCCCTGCATTACGAACAAAAAAGATCTGTTTAGCAGGCGCCTGTATCTTTTCATATAACGATTCCACTAACACCCGCGAAGCCACATAATCATTCTCACCGAGGAAAGTAAAGACAGGCATTGTGTATGCCGTGCCAAAACTTTCAGCATCGTATCCGGAGAACAAATATCGGAATAATTCGTTTTGATAATCCCATACATTTCCGAACATAGCAAATACTTCCTTTAAACTATAATATGGCGAACTGAGAGCCAAAAGGATTAAATTTCTGTCAACACCGACACCAACTCCATATTTGTTCTGATAATTACGTATCTGCGTCATTCGTTTAAAAACGCTTGAATCATATGTGTCTGTCAAGTAAGCTCCGAGTAACTCTAACTTAGCAAGATCTTTTTTATTGCCGGCCTCTTTTGCCTTCTTTCGAACAAAATCATATCCAATCCGTTCATTTTCCCGCCAATTTGTAATTTGACCAACGCTAATATATGCGGAAAAAGCTTGGGGGTATGTTTGCACCAAAGCTGTTGCTAAAATCGTACCCCATGAGTGGCCTAAAACAATAATCTTGTCTTTCCCTAATTTGCCTTGAATATATTGCGTGACCTCCCAAGCATCCAAAACCATACGGTCAAAGGTGACAGCGCCAATTTCCTTAGGATTGTTAGCCAAAAAAGTTTTACCGGCTTGACGCTGATCCCAGTGAACCACAGTGAAAGTATCCTCCCAGCCATATTGAAAGCCATGCAATAACTGCATTTCCGTTGAAGCTGGTCCTCCATGTAAAAAAAGAATCACAGGATTTCCGGTATTTTGCCCTCTAAAATACAAAGCCTGTTGAATCCCTCCGATTTGCACCATTTCCATAAGATCAATCCCCGGAGACCCAATTCTATGCCGAGCACGCAAAACCCCACGATAAATCAGCCTAAACACAATCATCCCAATTATTACAAAACCCAATACGAGCAAAATAATCATCATAGTATACCCTCTTTCATTTTTAGCCTTATTTGATGTTAATAAAACTAGTTTCTGAGAGCCGTGCCGCCACTCAGAAACGGCCCACAATTATCCTATTTAGCATTGCGAATCATATCGCCAACCGTTTCTTTCACCAATCCAAAAACCTCATCATCTGAAATATTCAGGCTGTTTGTGGCAAACATCGTTGAAATACCATATACAAAAAACCATATTTTATAGAATAATTTCTGTCCTTGTTGTTCGGAAAGTGAATAATTCAACTTTAACCGGTCAAAAATCAACCGATTTGATTCATACTGAAATAGGAGCTCTGACAGGCTTTTTCCATCAAAGCTGTGGGAATGGTAGATGAACCGGAACAGGTGGCTGTCATTTTTAGCGGTTAGAATAAACATCCTTGTAGCAATGTTTAAAAAATCCTTATCATTTTTATGAGTATTAACCGCCTCCATAAATTGGTTCACAGCCATCGTATATAGTGCAGATTTAAGTTCCTCCATTGTAGCAAACCAGCTATAAATGGGTCTGGTAGAGCAGCCTAACTCTTTAGCTAAGCTGCGGGCATTGACCGTTTCAAAGCCATTTTCCCTTGTAATTTTATAAGCGGCCTGTAAAATCATTTCTCTCGTGTAGCTCTGTTTTGGCGGCATAAGATATCCTCCTTTATGATAGATTATATTATATAACGAATGTAATATAACAAATGTAACATATTAAAATAAAAATATCAAGATATTTTATTAAAACAAAAAAACACCGTCCCCACGGCTTATACCGCAAAAAACAGTGCTTTAGTGCGCGATCAGGGGTTCGAACCCTGGACACCCTGATTAAGAGTCAGGTGCTCTGCCAACTGAGCTAATCGCGCGCGATAAAAATGTATTGATTTCTTACAACGCAAAGATTATTATAGTATAGCATATTAAAAAAAGCAAGTATTATTTTGAAAAAAGTAGATTATATTGGAAAGTTTTTGACCGTATTGTACGAATGTATTATAATAACAAAGAACTATCTCAAATTAAGGAGTTTTTTATGATAATTGACACACATGCACATTATGATGATAAGAGGTTTTCAGAAGATCGGGACGAGCTTCTAACAAATTTAAAGCAAAATGGAATAGAATACATTATTAATTCAGGTGCTTCAGTTAAATCCAACAAGCAAACGCTTGATTTAACAAAAAAATATGAAAGAGTGTATGCTTCTCTGGGAATTTGCCCAACAGATGTTGATCATGTTACCCAAAAAGATATGGAATGGATTGAGACTATGTGTCAGGATAAAAAGGTTGTCGCAATTGGCGAAACAGGTCTTGATTATTATTGGACAACGGAGAACAAGGCGTTTCAACAAGAGATTTTTGCTAGTCATATCGGCATTGCCTGTGAAAATAAGCTCCCGCTTGTGATACATTCAAGGGATGCGGCTAAGGATACACTTGATATTCTGAAATCAGAACTGATTGCTGAAACCGGAGGAAGCTTACATTGCTTTTCTTATGGCAAGGAAATTGCCAGAGAATATTTAAAGTTGGGATTTTCCTTTGGCATTGGCGGTGTTGTGACATTTTCAAATGCAAAAAAACTAAAAGAGGCAGTCGCATATATTCCGATGGAACATATTTTGCTGGAAACGGATTGCCCTTATCTGGCACCGATGCCGTACCGCGGTAAGCGCAATGTCAGCCACTATTTATCGTATGTTGCCGAGGCAATTGCAGAAATAAAAAATATATCTAAAGAAGAAGTAATACGGATTACGACATTAAATGCGAAGCAATTATTCAAACTCCCATAAATGAAAGAATGAGGAAGTATATGGCAACTCTAGGAAACCCAACAAATACGATTGCAATTTTAAAAAAAAATAATTTTCATTTTCAAAAAAAATATGGACAAAACTTTCTCGTTGACGCTAATATTTTGGAGAAAATTATAAAAGAAGCAGAAATTACAAAAGAAGACTGTGTGCTTGAAATCGGTCCCGGTATTGGTACAATGACACAATATTTGGCTGAAAATGCACGTGAAGTCATTGCAGTTGAAATTGATAAAAATCTGATTCCGATTCTAGAAGACACTTTGTCCGCATATAATAATGTAACTGTATTGAATAAAGATATTTTAAAAGTAGATATTACTAAATTGACAGAAGAAAAAAATGGCGGGAAACCGATTAAGGTAGTGGCAAACCTGCCATATTATATAACTACACCAATTATTATGGGCCTTTTTGAGAGTCAAGTGCCGTTAGACAGCATTACGATTATGGTGCAAAAGGAAGTAGCGGAACGGATGCAGGTTGGTCCCGGAACAAAGGATTATGGCGCTCTTTCACTTGCGGTTCAGTTTTATGCCAAACCGGAAATAGTCTTATCAGTACCGCCAAGCTGTTTTATGCCAAAGCCAAACGTTGGAAGTGCGGTCATACGGCTTACCCGGCATAAAGAAAAACCGGTGAATCCCAAAAATGAAAAGTTTATGTTTGCTCTTATTCGAGCATCCTTTAATCAAAGACGAAAAACACTTGTTAACAGTCTGGTAAATGCAGGAAATCTTGCAGTTACAAAAGATAGAGTAATAGAAGCACTTCAAAAAATGCAGATAAGTGCAACTATTAGAGGGGAAGCTTTGACTCTTGCTCAGTTTGCAAAACTGAGTGATCTTTTAATGAAATAGCTTCACAGAATTTTCATAAATTATCGCGTAAAAAAAGGCTTTTTTATGCGTTATTTTTTTGACATCACTAATGTCATATGATAAACTAAACAGTGTGTAATTATGGGTTATTATGCAAAATTCCCGAAAATGAGGTGAACAGATTTGGATAAATACGAATATCGGGTAAGAGCAGAAGAAATCAATGCTCTGATAGATAGAAAAGAATATGCGGAGGCGGTAAAAGTCGCAGATACGATTGACTGGAGCAGAGTAAAAAGCGTTATGATGCTCTGTAAAATCAGCGATTTATATAAAATTAACCGTAGATATGAGGATTCAAAGGAGATTTTGCTTTTAGCAAATGAAAGACATCCAGGTTCTCGTAAAATTGTATATTCTCTTTGTGAACTCACGATTAAACTGGAAGAAACAGTGTTAGCAGTTGAATATTATAAAGAATTCGTACAGATTGCGCCAAGGGACACTGGAAAGTATATTTTACAGTATCGTCTTTATGAAGCTCAAGATGTAAGCTTAGAAGAGAGAATTGCTGTTTTAGAAGAATATAAAAAGAGAGATTATAGAGAAAAATGGGCGTATGAGCTGGCATATCTTTATCATCGAATTGGATTATCGACCCGTTGCGTGGAAGAGTGCGATGAGTTGATTTTATGGTTTGGCGAAGGTAAATACGTTATTAAAGCAATGGAGCTTAAAATGCTTCATCAACCGCTGACTCCCAATCAGCAGGAAAAATATAATAAACGCTTTCAAAAGGAAGAAACTGATGTTTTTCCTGCTGAGGAGCAGCAAGTAGACGAAAATGGCCTCCCAATAGAAATCAAAGCGGTAGAACCATCGCAGGGACCAACTTCAAAAATTCCGGCAAAGAAGATAAATAAGGCGCTGGCTGATTCAGAGGATTCAAATATAGAAACGAGTGAAGAAATACCGGTACAGGAGGATGAAGAGCCAGAAGTACCTGAAGAAATGGAAATCAAAGTTAAAACAATTGATGTTGATAACGAATATAATACGATTAACTTGCAGGAGGAACTTGCAAAAAATCTCGCACTTCTTATGGGTGAAGAAGATATGGAGGCAATCGATGCCACAATGGCAATGCCTTTTGCTACGCTTTCACAAGCAGCACAAAGTGATACGATTATGAATGCGATTGTGGATGATTCCATTAAAAATGCAATCATGGCACCGCTTTTACAGGATACAGCAGAGCTTCCGCCGATTACGGAACAGGATTTATTAGATTCCATGGAGGAGCATAAGCAAGAGAAAGAAGCCCTTTTACAATCAGAAGAAACCTCAGAAGAAACCATTGAAGAAAAGATTGAAGAAGAGATAGCAGTAAACAACTTCCCGGAACACGAAGATAATATAGAAGAGCCGGCGGATGAATTTGTTGATTTAGAGGAACAGATTTATGCTGCTCTTGAGGAAGACTTAGAATCAGAAGCTTCTAATGATACAACGAAAGAATTAAAAGTTATTGGGCAACAGACGGAAGATGAAATTTCAGTTCCTCATGATGTTTCAAAGGCAATTATAGCTGTCATGGAACAAATGGAGGCTAAGCAGGCTGAGGCACTGTCAGCAATTAAGGCGGCGGCTGAGGAAGCGGTTGCTGAAGCAGCAAAAACCGTAGCAGCAAATAAAGTAAATATGGCCGACGGCTTATCTATGGAAGCAGGTGACGCAAGCCCGGAAGAAGAAAAAGAATCAAATATAGAGTCAGAAGCAGATAAAGAGGGAGAAGAAAAACCTCAAGAAGAAGCGGAATTATCAGACCCGGATACGGATCTTGAAGAAAAAGTAAATGAACAAATTACCGGTCAGTTAAGTTTGACGGATATTATGGCCGAATGGGAACAGACGAAAAAGGCCAATGAACAAAAGCATATTGAAGAAATGCGTGCACGCGTCAAACAGCAGACGGGTCCGTTATTTAGTGATTTTGATGCAATGGCAAGGGCAAGTGTAGCTGCTGATTTAGATTTAATCAGTCCGGCAGAGGATGTTTTTGCGGCTGTAGAGCCAATCGAGGAAGAGACCGAAGACGTTGGTAATATAGATATAATGGCAGCGGAGGCTGATGATAACGAGCAGGAAGAAATATTTGCAGAAGAGCCGATATTTGAACAAGAGCCAATATCTGAACAAGAACCAATATCTGAACAAGAACCAATATCCGAGCAAGAACCGGTAGTAGAGCAAGAGCCGGTTTCCGGGCAAGAATCAATATATGAGCCGGAAGAACCGGTTAGTCCAACTAAGCTGCTTGATACAGCGGAAATTTTAGGCTTGGAAGAAAAATTGGTAGATGCTCTTATAGTGCCGGAGTCAATAGAAGAATCACCGCAGGTATCGATTGCGGAACCGGTTAAGTTAAAGGATACCGATTATATTAAGGCACTTGAACCGGAGCAGCCAGAGCCAATCAGCATCGAAGAAGAGCCAGAGGATGAATATGCAGGACTGACACCCGGAGAAATCGCAGTTATCAAGTTAAAGAATAGAGAAGCAAAAAAGCAGATGGAGAGTGTTGCCGTCAATCCTGTAATTTTGCCGCAGACGAAATCAGAGTTAAGTGAAGCAGATGACATCACACTGACAGATAGCAGAGGTTTGACAAAATCAGAAAAAGAACTTTTTGCTGCTTTTGCGCCAACGAAAGAAAGCCAGAGCAAGATAGCGGATGCACTTGATAAAATGTCGCTGCAAGCAGAAAGCGGAAATATGATTATTTCAGGCGAGCACGGAACCGGCTTAGAGACCATTGCTCAAAATGTTCTGATAGAATTAAAGACAAAATACCCTCAATTTTCTGGAAAGGCAGCAAAAATCAGCGGAGAACTGCTTTCAGAAAAAGATATTGGAGCCACTCTTGACAGTCTGATTAATAGCGCCTTAATTATTGAACGTGCGGGTAATTTAACAACAGATGCATTGGGTAGTCTTTTATATCATTTAGACAGACTAAAGGGACAGCCACTATTTATTATCGTTGAAGATACTGAGTCAGAAGTGGAAAGGCTTAAATTAACCTATCCGAATCTTGTCACTATATTTAATGCAGGAATTCGTATAGAAGCACTTGATAACGATGGATTAATTAATTATGCAAAGGAATATGCAAAGGAAAATGAGTATTCTATCGATGAAATGGGTGTTTTGGCACTTTACACTAAAATTTCAGATATGCAGGCAGTGGATCATGCTGTTACAGTAGAAGAAGTAAGAGAAATGGTTGATTATGCAATCTCAAATGCAGAGAAAAAAAATGTTTCTCATTTTATGGATATTATTTTAGCAAAGCGCTATGACAGCGAGGATATGGTAGTCCTTAGAGAAAAGGATTTTATGAACTAAAAGATTTGCAAATAAGATAAAAGGATGAGTGAGGGATTTATATGGGATCAGGTAAAAAAACAGTAGATGAGCCATTTATTACGGAATTCGATGAATATTTATTTACTCAAGGAAATCATTATGATATATACAAAAAGCTGGGTGCGCATAAGACAGTTGTTAATGGAAAAGAAGGTGTATATTTTGCAGTATGGGCGCCGCATGCACAATATGTAAATGTCGCAGGCTCCTTTAATGATTGGGACATTTATGAATATAATATGAAAAAATTAAAGATAAGCGGTATTTTTGAAGTATTTGTTCCTGGTGTTTTAGAAAATGATATTTATAAATATGTGATTACAACGAAAAGCGGCAAGAAAATTTATAAGGCGGATCCATATGCGAATTATGCTGAGGTGCGGCCCAATAATGCCTCCAGAGTTTCTGACTTATCAGGCTTTAGATGGACCGATGGAGCTTGGCAGAGCCAGAAGATTCATAAAGACTTTAATAAAGAGCCAATGGCAATTTATGAGTGCCAAATCGGTTCTTGGATGAGACATCCGACTTTAAACGGAGAGAATTCTTTCTATAATTACAGAGAATTTGCAGATAAAATTGTTGAATATTTAAAAGATATGAAATTTACTCATCTTGAGCTGATCGGAATTGCAGAGTATCCCTTTGATGGTTCATGGGGATATCAGGTAACGGGATATTATGCACCGACTTCCCGCTATGGAACACCAAAGGATTTTATGTATTTAATTAATAAATTACACAAAAACAACATTGGTGTCATTTTAGACTGGGTGCCGGCACATTTTCCCAGGGATGAATTTGGTCTTGCAGAGTTTGATGGTACTTGCTTATATGAGCATCCGGATCCACGCAGAGGAGAACATCCGGACTGGGGTACTAAGATTTTTAATTATGAAAGAAAAGAAGTGACAAATTTCCTCATTGCCAATGCTTTATTCTGGGTAAAAGAATTTCACATCGATGGACTTCGCGTTGATGCGGTTGCTTCTATGCTTTATTTAGATTATGGCAAAAAAGAAGGACAATGGGTTGCTAACAAAAATGGCGATAATAAAAATTTAGAGGCTATTGAATTCTTTAGGCATTTAAATTCAGTTGTGCAGGGGGCTCATCCGGGTACTTTAATGATTGCAGAGGAATCAACAGCATGGCCCAAGGTGACAAAATCCGCTGAAGAGGGCGGTCTTGGCTTTATGTTTAAATGGAATATGGGTTGGATGCA
>CAYPIB010000003.1:0-34666 GCA_964410675.1 uncultured Roseburia sp. | reverse complement strand
ATTTTTGCAGTTACATGGAACTTGATCCGATTTTGCGCAAGGGAAGCCATCATAAGATGACATTTGCTATGAGCTATAATAATGCCGAAAACTATATTTTACCGATATCTCATGATGAAGTCGTACATTTAAAATGTTCTATGGTCAATAAAATGCCTGGTTTCACGGCTGATAAATTTGCCAATCTGCGCGTTGGATATACTTATATGTTTACACATTCCGGAAAAAAACTACTCTTTATGGGACAGGAATTTGGACAGGATAGTGAATGGGATGAGGATAAAGAACTGGAGTGGTCAAGTCTTTCCGACCCAATGCACAGTGGAATGAAGCTTTATGTGCAGCAGCTTTTAGAGCTATACAATAAATATCCTGCTCTCCACGAGATTGATAATGCCTGGGAAGGATTTGAATGGATTGCGGCAGACGATATCGACAAAAGCACCTACAGCTATATCCGTAAGGCCTCAAATCGAAAAAATAACATGTTAGTTGTTTTAAACATGACCCCGGTTGCCAGAGCTAACTTCAAAGTAGGAGTCCCAAATAAGAAAAAATACAAGCTGCTCTTAAATAGTGATGATGAGAAATTTGGTGGTTCTGCTGCTGCAGTACCAAAAGAAATTGCCGCAAAGCCGGAACCATTTGATGGAAGAAAATATTCTCTAACCTTTGATTTACCGGCTTATGGAGCACTGATTTTTACATTTTAATTGCATACTTATAAAAAGAAAGGCTGTTATACCGGCAGTATACATAACTGCTGGTATAGCAGCCCTTTCATAATATTAGAATAAAAAGTTAATTTTAGAAAGAAGGATTATATGAATCAAATTCTCATTTTAGAGGATGAGGAAAGCTTGAACAGGGGAATTTCATTTTCTTTGGAAAAGGCAGGCTTTTCGGTCAGTTCTTGTTATACGATAAAAGAAGCAAAGAAAAAAATACAAGAAATCACTCCTAAAATTATAATTTGCGATATTAATCTGCCGGATGGAAATGGGCTGGAGTTTATTAAGTTTTCAAGGCAAAATTATCCTGCTTATATTATTTGTCTGACGGCGCTAAATCAAGAAATTGACCAGGTAATGGGCTATGAAGCAGGAGCGGATGATTATATTACAAAGCCATTCAGCCTGTCGGTGCTTTTATTAAAAATAGAAGCCTATTTTAAAAGAACGGAAGCAAAAGGCAGGACTCAATTTATACAATCCGGTAATTTAAAATTTTATCCTACAGAAATGAAACTGTTTGTTGAAAAAGAAGAAATTTCTTTGACTAAAAATGAATGGAAGCTGTTGGATTTATTTATGAGAAATGCAAAGCAGGTTTTATCAAAGAGACAAATTCTTGAAGGTGTTTTTGATATGGATGGTGAATTTGTAGATGAAAATACGTTAGCCGTGAATATTAGAAGGCTGCGTGAAAAAATAGAGAAAAATCCATCAAATCCTGAATTTATTAAAAATATCCGCGGCTTAGGTTATTTATGGAATGAGGACTGCAATGAGAATTATGAAGCGTAAAAAAAGAATTTTCTTCTATATATTAATGCTTTTAAGCTTTCTGGCAATAAATGCTTTTTTTGACTTGCATTTTTATAAAGAATATTGTGATAAAATGGAAATTCTTGCAGTTATCATGCAATCTTCAGATGAAAGAATAGAGCAAGATATTTATAACTTTCTAAAGGGTAATGAATTCAATACTGAAGAAGGAAAACGAAAGATTGCACAGCAAGGTTATTTTAATAAAGGACAAAACATATATCAAAAAGAATTTGTAAATAGCTGTTTACAGACAGCAGTCGTATTGATTATTCTTTATATTCTGCTTATTTTCATTATTTTTTTAGAAAAAAAGGAAAGTAAGAAGGAAAAAGAAAATCTGCTCTCAGAAGTGGAAAGGTGTCTTCTTGCATTTAGAGAAAACAGTACGAAGCACGTATTTATGCAGGGAAATCAGAGCAGTATTTATCGAATAAATTTTCAGTTAGAGGAGCTTAGTATTACTTCGTGAGCAGTCCAGACTGGAAAAGGAAGAAACAAAAGAGCTTGTCACAGATATTTCTCATCAATTAAAAACACCGTTAGCGACGCTCGATACATGTTTTACTATTTTGGAGGACAGGCACTTATCCGAAGAAGAGCGGATAGAATTTAATACTAGGTGCAGACTGCAGCTAACGGTATTAGAAACTCTTTTGGCATCACTTTTACAAATATCCAAACTAGAATCCGGTATGGTGCAAATACATAGGAAGAAAGCATTTATCTTTGAAACGTTACTCATGGCAGTGAATCGAGTTTATCCAAAGGCATTAAATAAGCAAATAGAAATTGAAATGGAAGAAACTCATAATATGGAAGAGATTGAAATTATATATGATTCCAATTGGATTTGCGAGGTATTTGTCAATATTTTAGAAAATGCTATTAAATATAGTCCTCCAAAAAGCGTCATAAAAATATCATTATTCATGAGAAATGATTTTATTCGGATAGAAATAGCAGATGAAGGTATCGGAATCGCAAAAGATCAATATCATAAAATTTTTCAACGTTTTTACAGGGGCTCGTCTGAATTAGTACGACAGGCGGATGGTTCGGGTGTGGGCCTTTATCTTTCCAGAGAAATTGTATCCAGGCATCACGGAACTTTAAGAGTATCTTCAAACTTTGGAAAAACGAAGGAAGAATATCCGGGAAGTAAATTTATTGTCAATTTACCGCTGTAGATAGAAGTCTTACGAAAATGTAAGACTTTTTCTTATTGTTTGAAAGGGTATTGTAAGATTGGTGGGGTATATTGTTATTATCAAGTTTAGGCAATGGTATCGAAAAAGCCTGAATAGTCAAATAACTATTAAAACACACAAAAAGGAGATTATTAATTATGAAAACTATATTGGAGACTGAGGATTTATGTAAGTTTTATGGAGTGGGGGATAATTTAGTGAAGGCGGTTGATCATGTAAGTTTGTCAATTGATCAGGGGGAATTTGTGGCGATTGTTGGGAAGTCTGGGTCGGGAAAAAGTACATTATTACATATGATGGGCGGGCTGGATTATCCGACAGAAGGAAAGGTTAAGCTGAAGGATAAAGAAATATATAGTATGACAGAAGCGGATTTGGCGGTTTTACGGAGAAGAAAAATGGGCTTTATTTTTCAGGCATATAATTTGGTATCGGCTATTAATGTATGGGAAAATATAGTGCTGCCGCTGGGATTAGATGGTCAAAAAATAGATAGGGCTTTTGTCGATGATATTATTTCTACTCTTGGCTTAGAAAGTAAATTAAAGAATTTGCCGAATACACTATCCGGCGGACAGCAGCAAAGGGTTGCCATTGCGAGAGCACTTGTTTCAAGACCAAATATTATTTTTGCCGATGAGCCGACAGGAAATCTGGATTCTAAAACAAGTGAAGAAGTGATAGGACTTTTAAAGATGTCTGCGAATAAGTATGGACAGACAATTGTGATGATTACACATGATGAAGAAATTGCCCAAATTGCAGATAGAGTTTTAATAATGGAAGATGGACAGGTGGTGAAATTTCAATGAAAACGATAACTAAGTTAGCATTAAGTAATAATAAAAAAAATAAAGTGAGAAGTATTTTAACGATAACAACTATCTGTCTTGCTACTATTTTATTAACAGTTATTTGTTCCTATGCCAGAGGCTTGATAAAGTATGAAAGATTAAATGCACCTAAATTATATGGAAATTATTATGGTACATTCAGTGCTGTAACAGAAGAACAGATTGAGCAGGTAAGACAAAGAAGTGAGTTTACAAAACTCGGAAAAATGGCAATTGTAGGAGAGATAAAAAACGAGCTGCCAGCGAGATTATTATATGCAGATGAGACAAATTTAGAGCTTACAAATATGACGGAACGATTTGAGGAAGGAAAATATCCTGAAAAAATAGATGAAATTGCAGCACAAAAGTCTTTTTTTAGGGAAATTGGTTATGAAAACGTAAAATTAGGTGACGAAATTTCACTGCCATTTCGATCGGGTCTATCGCAGAAGTTTGAGGTTACTACTTTTATTGTCAGCGGAATTATTAAGGACGTTGATAATGGACTTGAAACATCATCGATTACGGGATGCGTTTCAAAGGACTTTCATGAATCTCATATAAAGCCGGAGGATAGAATTTACACATTATATTTCTTATTAAATGATTCTGTACCAATTACAACTGATAATGCAGAGGAGGTATTGATTGATCTCGCTGAGAAATGCGGCATTAAAGAAAACCAAGTAAAGGAAAATGCTTATTACTTGATGTTTATGTTGGAACCGGGAATAGAGACAATTACGATATGTGGGATTATTGCAGTTTGTGTCATGCTTTTTTCTGTAGTTGTTATATATAATATCTTTCAAGTGGGAATTGCTCAGAAAATACAAGAATATGGAAAAGTTAAGGCGCTTGGAGCAACCAAAAAACAAATGCGTAAGATAATTTTCAGAGAAGGAATGCTCCTTGCGGCGGTTAGCATACCGGCAGGACTTTTTTTGGGAGCGGTACTGTCACAATTTACATTTGATTGGCTGATAAAGCAGTCAAATGAGCTCCAAGCAGGAATAGAAGTCGTTAGAGTATCTACCTTTTCGATACCGATGTTATTATTAAGTACAGCTTTGGCACTTATTACAGTCTGCCTTGCTCTTAGAAAGCCGATGAAAATTGTTGGAAGAATTTCTCCGATTGAAGCCATTCGATTTCTGGAATCAACAGAGAGTAAAAGTTCGGGCATTCGAAAAGGAAAAAAGGAAGTAAAAATAACCAGTCTTGCAATGGCAAATATTAGCGGAAACAAAAAGAGAACGTTTACAACCATTTTGACAATGGGAATGTCCTGTATTTTATTTGTCATCTTAGCAAACCTTGTTGGAAATGTTGATGAAGAATATATTGCCAGGGAACATATAGAGCATGGTCAGTTTATGATTGAATTATACTACTATCTGAACGATACAGCATATCCTCAAAATAATTTGGACAATATTTTAAAGGAGAATCCATTAAATGAAGAGCTGATTCAAAAAATAAAAGCAATTGATGGTGTTACAGATATAAAAACAAGAAATCGCCTAGTTGCCAGAATTAATGGACAGAATGAATCAGTCACAGTGTTAGATAGAGAAGACTTTGAATTTCAAGCAGATTCCAGTAAAGAGCTTGGAACATTGGATTATGATGAAGCATCGAAAAATGGAGAAATTCTCTATGGATGGTCGCACTTTATGGAGGACATGGGATATTCGATTAATCAGGAAGTAGAATTTGACTTATTTGATGGAACCAAGCAAGAACTGTTTAAAGGCAGATTGGCCGGGTCTTTTGGCAGAATTTCAGGAGATTGGGTTATGACACAGGATACCTTTGAAAAAATGAACTTTAATCATTCTTGTATCAGTGAAATATGGATAGATTGTTCAGAGGAAAGTATACCTGGTGTAAAAGAACAATTGGAGCAGATTTTAATGGGAACAGAGCATGTAGTCATGAATGAATTCCAACAATCATTAAAACAAGCCGTAGTTTCTACAAAAATGACTAAAACTGCCGTATATGCGTTTTTAGCTATATTGGGAGTTATTGGCTTCATGAATTTAGCTAATACAATGATTATGAATGTAATTACGAAAAAACAAGAATATGGGATTTTACAGGCGGTTGGAATGACAAACAGACAGTTAAATTTAAGTCTGCAGATACAGGGAATGATTTTTACATTTGGTACATTACTAGTTGCCTTAGGTATTGGACTTCCGATTGGCTATACATTATTTCATTATGCAAAAGGCAGTGGAATAGTAGGTTTACATGTATATCATCTTCCATATATAGAAATTTCTATTATGGTAATTGCGCTGGTATTCATGCAGTTAATACTATCTTTCATATTGAGCAGCAATTTGAAAAAAGAATCGTTGGTAGAAAGAATTAGATATCAAGAATAGTGATTGGAATAAAAATTATCCCATCCTTGTTAAGAAATTGTTATCCTTTGCCGAAATATATTATACACGATATAAGTATTTCAAAAAATAGAGACGCAAATAAAAATATTTGCTCTACATGGAGAAGGATTATGAAGATAAACACGGATGGGATTAATCACAATCAAAATGTAGACAATAGTACAATTACATATAGTGCTCCCCGTACCGGAAGGAACCGGATACAGAGAGGATTTATATTAGACATTTCTGGTAATGTTAAGGATAACAAAGCTTATGCAGGTCAAGGAAAGACCGCGGATGATGTTGCAGCCGGCCTGTCACAATCTGATATTGTGAATAAGCATAATTACATGGCCATAATGTCTAATTCTATGTCCAAATCAGATTTACAAAAAATGCAGGAGGAAGGCTTTCATCCCGGCAGCATGGATGTAGAATCAATTGTAACTGTTGTCGATCAGATTAAAGCGAAGCTTGCAGAAGCCGGTATTGTAATAAAAGGATATACCGATAACCTAAGCGTAGAAAAACTGGAAAAAATAACAAAGAATGCCGGTTATGCTCGTTCGATTGCACAAAAGTTTAGTGATTACAATGTTCCTTTTACGGAAGAAAATATCAGATCTGCGATTAAGGAATTTGAAAAAGCAGGCGAAATCAAGGAATTTAGTGAAAGTGCAATGAAATACATGATTGTGAATCAGGCAGAGCCAACGATTGGCAATATTTATAAAGCACAGTTTAGCAGCGGCAGATCGATAGAGGCACAGGGCAATGGTTATTTCCAGGATGATTATAATGGCTATTATGGAAAAAAGGCAGATACTCTTGATTTTTCCCAGATACAAGGGCAGGTAGAAAAGATTATACAGGATGCCGGTCTGATGATTTATAAAGATACGATGAATCAGGCAAAATGGCTTGTAGAAACAGGAATTCCCCTTACTGCTGATAATTTAAATTTAATGGATACACTTAAAAATATTTGTTTTCCGATTGATCCTGATGAAGCAATGAATGCTATTGCGGCTGCGCTTGCGGATGGGAAGGAAGCAAAGGATGCACTCTTAACGACACAGGTTGATTTGTTTCAAAGAGCAATTGATACGAAAAATGCGACAGAATCTTTGACGGATGAAGCCGTCGACAAAACATATGCCGACGGAAAGTCATTCACATTGCGTAATATTAGAAAGGCACTAGAGGAATTAAGCTTACTGCCAAACAGCCAGGCGGTTTTAACCGCAGAAGAGGCGCAAAGTCCGGAGCTGATTAAAGCAAAGAGACAGCTTGAGGAAGTTCGGTTATCCATGACAGTGACTGCAAACCGGAAGCTTTTGCAGAGTGGCTTTTCGATTGATACGGCTCCGCTTGAAAAGGTAGTAAATGCACTGAAGGAGCAGGAACTGAAGCAAAAACAGATTTTGTTTAATGAACTTGACGAAACAGCGATTGCCGAAAAAGAAGGTTTACTGGAAAAAGTAAACATCAGAACCGAATCGATTAAAAATGGTCCGGCAGATGTTGTTGGCAGAATAGCTTTTAGAACGCATTTATTTACACTGAATTATGTGCATACACAAAGTGCGGTATCAAAAAGTATTTATGAGCAGGCGGGCGAAACTTACGAGGCGATGATGACAGCGCCAAGGGGAGATTTAGGTGATTCGATTAAGAAAGCCTTCGCTAATATGGACAGTCTTCTAGATGAGCTTAAAATTGAAAATACAGAAGATAACAAACGAGCGGTACGTATTCTTTCTTATAATAATATGGATATTACAGAGGAAAATATTGCAGCGGTTAAAAATGCCGATGCTTCCCTTACCCGGGTGCTGGAAAAGCTTACTCCTGCGGCAACGCTTGATATGATTCGGGATGATGTAAACCCGCTTCATATGAAAATAGAAGAGCTATATGAATATTTACAGTCCAGAGAAAATAAGTACGAGAACACGACAGAAAAATACAGTAAGTTCTTATATAAGCTTGAGAAAAATAAAGACATTACAAAAGAAGAGAGAGATACCTATATAGGAATTTACCGACTGTTTGCACAAGTCGAAAAGGGCGATGGGCAGGCAATCGGAAGTCTTATAAAAGAGGAGAGAGAAATTTCGCTTAAAAATTTGCTTGAGCAGGTAAGAACTCGTAATTTAGGCGGTCTTGATGTTACAGTTGACAATGATTTTGGAACTCTTTCCGAAGTAAATGCTTATTCAACGGCAATTGACACGCAGATTAACAGCTACTATCGGAAAAAGGCTGATAGTATTTATGAAAAGCTTACACCAGAGAAATTACAGGGATTAGATATTAATATGAATAGCTCACTGGAGCTTTTTGAAAGCTCATTAGTGCAATCAGTGGCAGCAGAAGAGTTTCAACAGGATTTTTATAAAGACCAGATTGACGATATGAGGCAGATTCAAAAAATCGGCGAAGAAATTATTGAAAATCTACTCGATTATGACCAGCCGGTTTCCCCTAATAATTTATTGGCAGCTGACTTTATATTAAATCAAAGAGGTGCGGCATTAAAACAGCTTTTCACTTATGCCAAACATAATGACAGACAGTCTGGGCGGAGTGTAAAGGCACAGGAGTCAGCTATAATAGAGTCGAAAAACGCAATCAAGGAAAACTTTATTGATGAGGAAAGCGCAAAGCAGGCATATTCTGAATTTATTGAAACTTCATTGAATGTATTGGACAGCAGCTCATTTTCTGAAGATGCAGTGGCAATTGATGTAAAAAGCATGGCGGTTTACTCGAGACAGCTTGATTATCTCTCTAATATGGCAAAAGAAGAGAATTACGAGGTACCGGTTGAAATTAACGGTGAGCTGACTTCCATTAATCTTAAAATTTTGCATAATCAAGGCGAAAAGGGTAAAGTAGCAGTAACAATGGAAACAGAAGAGCTTGGAAAGGTCGCGGCCAGCTTTGAGGCGGCAGACGGCAAGGTTTCCGGTTACATTGGCTGTCAAAGAAAAGAGAGCCAGCAATATTTTGAGGAAAAAGAACCGGTGCTTAATCGTCTCATAACAGAAGAGCTTTCAGATTCAGATAAAAGTCAGTCAGAGGATTCAATTCATATTTCGGTTGTGTATAGTAAAGCTTTAGATATTAATAGATTTGGCAAAAAAGGCGAGACAGATCAAAGTATTTCAACGAAACAACTTTATCATTTAGCAAAAGCATTCATCCGTTTTGTAGAACAGATGTAGAAAGAAAGGAACGAAGCAATATGAGAATTAATTATAACGCACAGGCCATGCTTGCGCAGAAAACATTAGGTTTAAATGAAAAACGATTATCAACATCAACAGAACGGTTATCTTCCGGCTATAAAATTAATCAGGCAAAGGATAATCCTTCCGGACTGGCAATTGCAAGACGAATGAACGCACAAATAAAAGGTCTTGATACAGCAAGTCAAAATACGGATAATGGTATTTCGGTTGTTCAGACAGCAGAGGGTGCGCTGGCTGAAATGCAGGAAATGATACAGAGAATGAGTGAGCTTTCTATAAAAGCTGCAACCGGTTCAATTACAGATGATGACAGGAAAATGGTTCAGGAAGAAATTGGACAGTTAAAGGAAGAGATGGAACGTGTTGCATCATCAACAGACTTTAACGGCCGTAAGCTTTTAAACGGTGAGTGTGATCTTAAGGGTTATTCCAGTGCCAAGGGTGCCAAAATAGAATATTATTCCGATAAGGTTATGCAGGGTGAGTATAAACTGGCAATTACTCCCGCTTTTGATGCAGACGGAAATTTAACCAATGCTACTACTGTTAATTTTGGAGTTCCGGCAGCAGGAGATGAATTTATGCGTTTTAATGCCGGTTCTACATTCAAAATAGAAGGGAATACGTTAACGATTCAGGATGCTCAAAATGAAGTGAGGATTGCAATTGATCAGAGTACCTTTACAGCATCAGGAACAGATATTTCTCTTGATCTTTCCGGCATCGGTGCGATGAGATTTCAGGTCGGCGCAAATGAAGGTCAGGTAATCAGTATTAGAATTCCGGAGGTTTCCCTCAAAAATATGGGAATAGATAAGCTTGATTTGTCAACGGAGCAAGGTGCACAGGAAGCTATTGATCAGTTAACTAAAGCTAACTCTTATATTTCAGATGTACGCTCAAGGCTTGGTGCCTATCAAAATCGATTTGAGCATACGGGTGCAAGTCTCGATGTGAGCAGCGAAAGTGTTACAACGGCATATTCCCGTATTATAGACGTGGATATGGCTTCGGAGATGACAGAATATACTAAGCTGCAAGTATTGACTCAGGCAGGTACTTCCATGCTGTCACAGGCTAATCAGATGCCACAGCAGATTTTACAGCTTTTACAATAATAACAGTCCTATTTTATAAGGAAAGCAGGTAAAGATAGATGAATTCAAAGCGCAAGCAAGAGTTTACATTAAGAATCTCACAGGCTAACGGGACACAGATGACAGTTCTTGTGTATGAGATGTTTTCTGAATATATAACAGAGGCCAAAGAATATTACAATGACAATAATACAAAAGAGTTTAGAGACAGCATCAGAAAAGCAAGGGAGTGCCTATTGGAGTTAAAGTCATCACTCGATTATAATCATAATGTGGCAAATTCAATTTTACAGCTTTATATTTATGTAAGCGAACAATTGACGAAAGCTTTTACGCGCGTAGAACTAGAGTATCTTGACAATGCTCTTAGAGTGATGGATGAGCTGAAAGAAGCCTTTGAGGAGGTAAGCCGCCAGGATACCTCCCAACCCTTAATGAAAAATGCACAGACCATTTCCGCTGGTCTTACATATGGTAAGGATGATTTAGTAGAAAACTTAAATGAGACTGGTGAAAGCCGAGGCTTCTTCATATAGTTCGTCTACTTTGTCCTTTTTTTGGGAATTGACAGGCAGCATGTCTAACTTTGCTGCCTGTTCTAATAAATACTTATAGCGTTTCAGGCTGGAATTAACTTCATAAATATAACAATCTATTAAATCGGGATCAATAACATTATCAAAGTTATCGTATGCACATTTTAATGCAAATTTCGTTTTATCTATATCCTCCAGTAATTGAATTCTTTCTTTATTTTTTGCCGGTCGATAAAAAATATGAGTCATTTGAACCTCCTTTATTATGTGAAATTCCAGATTTTCTCTTTCTAGTAATTATAGTCAACTTTTCCAAATTTATTCATTATTTGGTATATTAAGAGTCTGTACTCATATATTTAAATACATAGATTAAATAGGGAGAATGTTTAGAATGAAATTTGATGAAATATGGGGTATCTGCTTAATTATTTTCATTTGTCTTCTTGTACTCATTATTCTGTTTTTTAGAAATAAGTTAACTGCAATTATCCGTTTTGTAACTAGAGGAGCAGCGGGCGGATTTTTAATTTATGGAGTCAATAGTCTGCTTATAGCATGGGGGGTGCCACTTATGGTAGGCATTAATCCGCTTACTGTTTTGACAAGCGCAATACTAGGTATTCCGGGGGTTTGTCTGCTGTATGCGGTAGCATTTATCTAATGCGTTAAAAAGGGTCTGGACAGGGACTATTCTTTGATTTTAATCTACATCTAAAATTTAATCCTATCGTCCGCTTCGGACAAGCATTTCATGTAAAATAAAATAATAAAGTTGAAAAATTAAATGAATTATATTAAAAAAGTACTTTATTTTTAAACTTTATTTTGATATAATTTATTAAAATTCTTTTAATGAAAGGGGTCATTATGTTTCATACTCTTTACAAAATTTCTATCATTTTAATTGTGCCGCTTATATTTGTTCTGTTTGAATATTTTTACTCGAAACAGAAAAAAATCAATTGCAATAAATTAGAGGTTTTCTGCAAATGGTTTACTTTTTGGGCAATTGGTATTTCAGCTGTTACAGCAGGTTTTATGCAGATATTTAATCCAGCATATACAGCAAATCTTTTGAATGTGAATATGAGTGATTTTGTTGTTATACAGGAATTGGGATTTGCAAATTTAAGCATGGGTTCACTTGCAGTTTTATCTTTGAAACAGAAAAATTTTAGACTGCCGGCCGCTATTGTTTACGGTGCTTATATACTTTTGTGTGCAGCCATTCATGTTACACGTATAAAAGAAATCAGCTATGGTGAAACAGTATCTCTTGTGGCTGATGTTTGGATTATGATTATTTCGATTTTAACTATCGTGACTATTATGAAAGAACGCTTTTTTTCAAGAAAAGCCAATCTTGGTTTATAAGGGAAGTCAACTTTTAACATTGGAATTTTACTTGCGGCAGGTATTAATCCGCCACTGTATTGACAAGCGCAATACTAGGAATTGGAAGGGTTTGCCTGCTATTTGCCGCAACATTTTTATAAACTATTAGTAAAGTTTCACAAAGATTAAGAAATTATGAAAATAGTCTAGACAGTGACTGTTTTTTGCTTTATAATCCACATATCAAATCTAATCCTACCGTCCGCTTCGGACAAGCATTCCATTTAGAATAAAATAATAAAGGAGGAAATGTGACAGAATTTTTTGTGTATCCATTTTTAATTATTGCCGTCGGTATGGATTTATACTGTGGCCGTATTAAAAATTATTATATTTTGGCAGGCTTTTTCATAAGCCTTGCGCTGCATCTTTGGCAGGAAAATCCCTTTGCTGCATTGCAATATTTTTTTCATATGTGTTTAGTTATACTTTTGCTCATCCCATTTTTTGCGGTCCGGGCAATCGGTGCAGGAGACGTAAAGCTTCTAGGCGTTTTAACATTTTTTATTGGATTTACCCATGCCTTTATGTGTATTATTATTGCATTAATAATAGGCGCAGTATTCTCGCTTATCAAAATGCTTTTTTATCAAAATTTTTATCAACGCTATACTTATCTTTATACTTATCTAAAAGAAAATCTTATCAAGGACCGATGGTTTTACACTTATCATAGTGAAAATTTCGATAAAAAATCGGTCATTCATTTTACAATCCCAATTTTACTAGGTTTTATTATTAATCATAAGTTTGGAGGGCTTATATGGACAATATTTTAGCAGTCTGTGCTTTAGAAAGAAATTATGTCAGCCGCCTTGCGGATTTCTTAAATAAAAAAGGTGTGTTCTCATTTCCTGCAATACCCTTTGATGATATTCAAAAATTAAAGGCATATGGAGAAACACATCATATTGAAATTTTACTGCTTGGTGAGGAAATGCTTGATTACGTTTCTGAAGTAGCAGCCGCACAAATTATTATTTTAAGTGAAGAAGTTAATTATATAAATCAAGAACGAGACTTTATTTTTAAGTATCAGTCAGCCCCCCAAATATTAAAGGCATTATTAGGGCTGTATACGAACCAGGATAAATGTATTATTCAGCCGCTTGTTAAGAAGGGTAACAGCAAGACTCAATTTATCGGAGTTTATTCACCGGTAAAAAGATGTTTGCAAACGTCATTTTCATTGACGATGGGCCAGATTTTTGCCAAGAAAAGCAAATGCTTATATTTAAACTTTGAGAACTTTTCAGGATTTCGAACTATGGCAGGGGTATTTGCTCATGATTTTATGGATTTAATGTACTTTTTAAAAGACGATAGAGAAAGATTTATCTATAAATTCAAGAGTATGACAGAAAATGTAGGCGGTTTGGATTTTATACCGCCGGCAGTCTCCTTTCTGGATTTGGAGCAGATTGAGTGCAGTCAATGGCTCACATTATTAAATGCAATAGAAGAGGATCTGGATTATGATACTGTAATTTTGGATTTATCCGACAGTATCAGAGGTTTATTTACAATCCTCGAAAAATGCGGACATATTTACATGATTACAAAGCCCGATGGAATTGCAATGGCAAAAATAGAGCAGTACGAGCAGATGCTGATGCTCGTCAAAAAAGAACATCTGATTAATAAAATCAAAAAATGTGAGGTTCCTTACTTAAAGAAGCTGCCGGTACAAATAGAGGAGCTTCCATACAGTCAGTTGGCCGAGTTTGTAAAAAAAATACTGTGTGAATCAAATTTATTTGATGGACAGGCGGAACAAAATGGAATATGAAGAAATTAAGAAACAAATAAAAATAACATTAATGGAGCAAATAAACTTTTCCAAGGAAACTTCTGATAATGAAATTTTAGCGCTTATAGACGAAGAAATTTTATCCTCTAACATGTACGGCTATCTGCCTCTTGCTGTTAAGGAAAAACTAAGACAGGAGTTATTTTTTTCAATCCGTAAGCTTGATGTATTACAGGAGTTGATTGAAAATAATGAAATAACAGAAATCATGATTAATGGGCCGAATAAGATATTTATTGAAATGGGTGGTCAAATATCATTATGGGGAAAGACATTTGAATCAATGGAAAAATTAGAGGATGTCATTCAGCAGATCGTTGCTAAATCCAACCGGGTTGTCAATGAAAGCAGTCCGATTGTTGATGCCAGACTAGACAATGGGGCAAGGGTCAATGTTGTTATGCGGCCGGTTGCACTGAATGGTCCAATTGTAACAATCAGACGTTTTCCTGATTCTCCGCTCACAATGAGAGACTTAATATCGCTTGGGGCAATTACTGATGAGGCAGCCGGATTTTTGAATAGCCTCGTAAAGGCCGGTTACAACATATTTATAAGCGGCGGTACCGGAACGGGCAAAACAACATTTCTTAATGTCTTATCAGAATTTATTCCTGCAACAGAAAGAATTATTACAATTGAAGATAGTGCTGAATTACAGCTTAAGCATATTCAGAATATAGTTTCGCTTGAAACAAGAAATGCAAACATTGAAGGCTGTAAAGCAATATCGATTCGTGACCTGATTAAGTCAGCCCTCCGTATGCGGCCGGATCGAATTATAGTCGGGGAGGTGAGAGGGGGTGAGGCGATTGATATGATACAAGCGTTAAATAGTGGACATGACGGCAGCCTTTCGACAGGACATGCCAACAGCACAAAAGATATGCTTTATCGATTAGAGACAATGGTTTTAATGGGAATAGACCTGCCCTTACAAGCCATTCGCAGACAGATTGCTTCCGGGATTGACATTATTATTCATTTAGGACGTTTTAGGGACCACACAAGAAAGGTACAGGAAATAGCAGAAGTAATAGGCTGTGAAGACGGTGATATCGTAACAAAACCCATCTATGAATTTATCGAGGAAGAAACAGATAAAACAGAAAAGGTTTATGGAACATTAATTAAAACAGGAGAACTAATGCATCGGGAAAAACAGATAACTGCCGGTGTTTAACATATATGTGGCAGTAAAATATTGGTGCAGCGGCTCCTTAAAGGAGAGTCATAGGGATGATTTATAAAAGAATTTTAAATGCTGGCAATACAGCTAAAAATAAACAAGATAGAAAGGATTTGTGGGTTGATTTATTAAAGGGTCTGCTTTTTCTTGGATGCATTAGTTATCTTTTTTATCATTCCGTCTGGGCTATGATTCCGCTTTCGCCAATTTTAATTGTTTACCGAAGGCTTCAAAATAAGGAAAGAGAAATAATCAAAAGACAAAAGCTGGGTTTACAATTTAAGGATGCTGTTTTAGCAGTATCTGCTTCTCTAAATGCAGGATATTCCATTGAAAATGCATTTTGTGAAGCACATAAGGACTTATGTCAGATTTACGAAAAGGAGGAGGTCATTGTAAAAGAGTTTCTTTTATTAAAGAGACAATTAAAAAACAATTTTGTTCTGGAAAAGCTATTGCTTGATTTTGGAGAACGCAGCCAAGTGGAAGAAATTAAAGATTTTGCCGAGGTATTTTCAGTGGCAAAAAGAAGTGGAGGTGATTTAAATAAGATAATTCAGCGTACAGTACTTATTATTTCTGAAAAGCTCGAGGTGAAAAGGGAAATACAGACAATGCTGGCTTCTAAAAAATTAGAACAGAAAATTATGAATCTTGTACCAATGCTCATACTGTTTTATATCAGTATTACTTCGCCCGGATTTTTCCATTCTCTATACGGCAATATTGCCGGAATTATGATTATGACAATTTGCTTGTTTCTGTATGGTTTTGCATATTTTCTTGGTAAGAAAATTATTGACATTGAAGTGTAAAAAGGAGAAAGAATTGATCGTATTTTTAATCGTATTTAGCTTATATTTGATTTTATTTATAAAAAGCCGAAAAGAGAAGTTTCCAATAATGCAATCTTGGCTGCTAAGACCTTTTGCTCAAATAGCATCGTTTCTTATGAATATTAAAGGAATAAATAAAATATTATCAGCACAAGTATGTGAAAATATTAAAGTTTTATTTGGAAAAGATAAGCAACAAGAAAAAATTAAAGAATTTTATTCTCAAAAAATTACTTTATTACTAGCAGTATTTTTTGTTGGTACGTTATTCATATTAATTCTGGATTTAAAAAGTAAAGAAAATCGTTATCTATATAACGGAAATGAGCTTAGGCGCAGTGATTATCATAGCGAGGAGCAAGTATTAAATTTAACGGCATCTACAAATCAGTACAAGGAAAAGGTAGAGATTCTTGTATCACCAATGCATTATACCAAAGAAGAAATAAGTGAGGTGTTTGAAGCAGTAAAAGACGAGGTAATGAACGAACTTACAGAGGGTGAAGAGACTCTTTCTAATGTCCAGTCTAATTTGCATTTCATAAATCAATCTTCTAAATATCCAGTTCAAATCCAGTTTGAAAGTAATAATGATGAAGTTGTTGGTAATGATGGCAAGGTACACAACGAGGAGCTTTTAAAAGAGGAGATAGTAACTCTGACAATTAAGCTTTCTTATCATGATTTAAAACAAGAATATGAAGTTCCGATATTAGTAGTTCCAAAGGAATATACAAAGGAGCAGTTATTTATCCGTTCTTTGCTTAAAATAATAAATGCAAATGAAAAGGAACAAAGAACATCTGAGTACTTAAAGCTGCCGGATGAAATAGAAAATATGGATGTTACCTATGAAGAAATAAAGGAAAATCCGGCTGGCACAATATTAGTAATTTTAATAGTCACGATAGTCTTTTTGTATCTCTCAAAGGATAAGGAGTTAATAAAACAGATTCATAACCGAAAAAGGGAATTGCAAATGGAATATCCGGAATTTATCAGTAAATTTACATTATTAATCGGCGCAGGCATGCCAATCAAAGCAGCACTTGTCAGACTGGTATATGATTACAAGCAGAAATTAAATAATGTTGCCTCAAAAAAGCACGTATATGAGGAGTTATTAGTCACTGTTCATGAAATGGAAAGCGGTATGATTGAAGAGGCAGCGTATGAAGCATTTGGCAAAAGGTGTGCTGAAGTAAATTACATAAAATTCAGCGGACTGTTAATACAGAATAAGAAACGAGGTGGAAAAAAGCTGATTGAATTATTAGAAAAGGAAGTAAAAGAAGCATTTGAAGAAAGAAAAAATCAAAGCAGAAGGTTAGGAGAAGAGGCAGGAACCAAATTACTTATACCAATGATGATAATGCTTGGAGTAGTCATGACCTTAGTCATTATCCCCGCTTTTTTATCTTATCAATAGAAAATTGCGTAAATACCTAATTTTAAAAATAGGAAGGGGGGAGAAATATATGAGTAAAAAGAATTTGTTCAGGCGGCTTTTAGTAGAGGAGGAGGGATTAGGCACTGTCGAAATAATTTTGATTTTAGTTGTATTAATTAGCCTTGTAATTATATTCAAGAATCAACTAACAAAACTGGTAAATAGTATTTTTAAAACAATAACAAATCAAAGCAATAAAATTTAATGGGAGTATTTAATATAAAAAAGGAGGTTATATCGTGAAGAAAGGTTCCATTACTATTTATTTGGCTTTGTTATTATCCATTGTACTCTCACTATTCCTTTCGGTTTTGGAAGAAGGCAGAATCAGTGCTATCCGTATGAAAACAGAAATCACAATGGATGCAGCGCTATATTCTATATTTGCAGAATATAACAGAGCTCTCTTAGAACAATATGACCTCTTTTTTATTGATAATTCTTATGGAAACGGACAGGGCTCAATACATAAAGTGAACAAACATTTTGAAGGATATGCAAGTGATAATTTTAAAACAGTAATTGGGGAACAGGACATTTTTATAAGAAATTTAATTGGTATAGAAGTAGAAGAAACAGCGCTTATAAATTACAGCATTGCCACAGACGAAGAGGGGATTATTTTTAAAAGACAGGCGATTGACTTTATAAAAGATAAATATGGTTTGTCTTATATAAAAGAATTAAAAAGGCAAATAGAAAGCGTAGGGGATAATAAGCTTTTTGATCAAGATATTGCATCTGAAAGAGAAGCAAATGACAGCGAGATTAGTGGGGTCATTGATAAGTTTAATAGCAAACAGCGGGAGGAAAATGAAGATTGGCAGGATATTGCATTAGATAATCCTGCAGATAGTGTAAATGGTGCTAGAGGAAGAGGAATATTATCTTTAGTCATTGATCGTAATAAACCAATTTCTAATAGTGCCATAAATTTAAAAAATTATATTTCAGAGCGGGAACCGCTAAAAGGAGATGGACTTTGTCAGCGGGAGCCGCCAAAGACGATGGACAAGTTATTTTTTTATACGTATCTATTTGATAAATATGGAAATTATGTACATCCGCTTGATAAGGGGGAGCTTCAATATCAAATGGAATATATTCTCGCAGGAAAAAATAATGACATGGATAATTTGAAATGGGTTGTAAATCGTTTGATCTTATTAAGAGAAAGTGCAAATGTCGTCTATTTATTTTCTAATGCTGCAAAGATGGCACAAGCAGAAGCATTTGCACTTACACTATCCGCTGTTATGATGATACCGGAGCTTGCAGAACTTGTGAAATTAGCACTTATATTTGCCTGGGCATATGCGGAAAGTGTTTTTGATGTCAAGCAGCTTTTAAATGGAGAAAGGATACCGCTCATTAAGAATGATTCAACCTGGCATTATAGCTTACAAGGAATGCTTTCATTTGAAAATGATATCCAAGATAAAAACATAGAATCCACCGCGTTAGAAAATGGGGTAAAGAAAAAGAAATCATTATTTGCTTATCAAGATGGACTCAGCTATTCAGATTATCTTTTGCTATTCTTAAGTACTGCCAAAGAAAAGAAGACAATCTTTAGGGCGATGGATATAATCGAAATGGATATCCGAAAAACACCGGGTAATGGAAGCTTTCGGATGGATAGTTGTATTGATTATATTGAAGCGGAAATAAAAGTGAAAAGCCGGTATGGTTATTCCGGTTCTATTACCAGAGAATATTATTATTTTTAAAATTTAAGGAAAGGAGGATGAGAGAAGATGTTTTTTTTACATCTCATAAAATCCATTCAAAAAAGCCATACAAATCTTATTAACAATTCTATCAATCACATCAGGAAATCTCAGACACACACCAGCAAAATTCTAAATATATGTAAAGAAAACATCTTCCGTCATGCTCCTTTCCTTAACAAAACAATAAAAGGAAGTACTACAATAGAAACAGCAATTGCTTTACCTGTCTTTGTATTCTTTGTTATTAATCTTCTATCATTTTTTGACATTATGAGGCTTCAAATAGAAATGGATGCGGCACTTCATCAAACGGCGAGAGAGCTGGCAGTGTATGGCTATGCTGTAAAAGATGAGAAAGAAATCCCGGAGCTTGCACAGCTTATCGGGTCTATCGCCTTTTCGGAGGTATATATACGAAAGCAGGTAAAGGATTATATTGGTGATGATAATTTAAAAAAATTAAATATAAATAATGGCAGTAAAGGAATTTATTATGGTCTCAGTCGAATTATGGAAGAAGACAAAATAGAGTTAGCAGCGACTTATAAAATCAGCCCTTTTGTGCCATATATAGGCTTTCAAAAATTTTGGACATCAAATCAGTGTGTTATAAGGGCATTTACCGGTTATGACAATACTAAGAACGATAATACCAATGAAGATATGGTATATATTTCAGAGACAGGATCAGCTTATCATCGAGATCGTAACTGCACACATTTGAGATTGTCCATATCACTCATTGAAAAAGTATTGATACCCTCAAAAAGAAATGATTATGGAGAAAAATATGCCGCATGTGATAAATGCGGCAAAATTACAGGCAATAAGGTTTACATAACTAACAATGGAAATAGCTATCATGGAAAATTAGAATGCAGCGGTTTAAAGAGAACCATACATGCTGTACCAATCAGTGAGGTGGGAAATAGAACACCTTGCCAACGTTGCGGAGATTAATTATATGGAACATATTTTATATGAAAGAACATTTATAATGAGCCTTTTAGCCATATCCACCTACTTTGATATAAAGTTTAAAAAAATACCAATTATATTGCCGATAATATGGGGAGTTATTGGAGTCGTTTGGAATGCAGGCATTAAAAAATTGGAAATTGAACAGTGGATAGGGGTAGTTTGCTCTGTACTAATAGGATGTATCCTCTTACTTTTTTCATTCTGGAGCAAAGATGCCCTCGGAAAAGGAGATGCACTTATTTTTATTGTTATAGGAATTTTCATAGACTTCTATTCCAACTTATTACTTTTAGGAACAGCACTTTTTTTATCTTCCTTTGCAGCTATCTACCTTCTCATAATACGAAGAAAAAACAAAAAGACCAACATCCCCTTAATTCCCTTTATCTACACCGCATACGCCATATTATGCCTTGTCTTTTAAAACATAGACATTTGCGAACTTATTATAAAAAATCCTCAAAGGAGCCCCAGATGAAACAAAAAAACAAACTGTGGATTAATGCCAGTACAACCATTGAAGCCAGCATTATCCTGCCAATGATATGTTTTTTAATCGTATTTCTATTTTACTTATGTTTTTATCTCTATAACAGAGCTGAACTCACTAAGGATACTTATGCATGTGCGCTTAGAGGAGCGCAGAAAGAAACAATTGAAAATAAAGAAATATATAAGCATACAAAAGAGCAAAGCATAGACTTATTAAGAGAAAGAGAATTAAATATTGCCAGTTATAAAGAAAAAATTTCAGTAAATAAAAATAAGGTTACGGTTACTTACAATATGATGCAAAAGGTTCCCTTTACAAGTAGTATGGGCTTACTGACAGGGCAGGATGCGTGGAATTTTACAGTAACAAAGAGTGCCAAAAGGCTGCATCCGGTAAGCTTTATCAGAAACTGTAAAAAGATAAAAAATCTATGGAATGAAAATAAGGGAAAGGAAATTGATGATGAATCCAATTTATAAGCGGGAAAGCAGTTCAACTTACTTAATACTCGATGAACTGCCTATGGAAGGTAGCCAATATTATCAGTTAAAAATGATTAAAGAGAATAAAATTGATCATTTTCTAGATATCCAAATCTGTAATTTTAATGGTGAAAATCAAATTTATTATAATATAAGTGGTAAGCAGACAATAAAATGTATCTTTGAAAAAAAGGAAATGGAAGCAGAAGATATTTTACAAATATTAATTGGTATAAAAAGTGCGCTGGAGCAAATGGAAAATTATCTATTGTGTGCAGATGCTGTTATTATAAATCCGGAATATATGTATATTCATGCTGCTACAGGTAAACTGTTTTTGTGTTTTTATCCTTTTCAAGACAAACCGATTCATATAGCGATTAGGGAATTATCCGAATACTTACTCAATCATTTAAATCATGAAGATGAGACAGCTGTTGCAATCGGATATCAGTTTTATCGTTCAACGAGGGAAGAAAATTTTTCTTTTATGTCTATTATTGAGGAATTTTGTTCTCAGCAAATCCAAATTAACAGCAGTTCAAATAGTGTAAAAAAGGAAGAAGACTTGTTATCAGATGAGCGAGAAGATAAAAATAATATTGAAAATTATACGCATGATTTGGAGACTATGCAGGAAGAAACAGAAGAAGCTGCCGAACAAAAAAAGATAAGCAAAATTCCGGTTATTTGCTTTTTTGTTTGTATTATCGGAGGATTCACATATTTACTATATAATTTATATTGTTGCTACAAGCAAGCTGATTTTAGTCTGGAACAATTTTTTGGAACACAGGATCGTATTTTGGCAGCCGGAATTATTTTATTTGGAACAATTGGATTTTTGCTGTTATGGATATATAAAAAAATATTGGACAAGGAGAAAATAGAGTACAGCAATGTTGATGGGAAGATCTCTGATAAAATGAAACAGGAGTTTTATGAAATAAGTGCAGCCGGTTATGTAGATTGCGGAGAGGATAATAACAGAGAGAGGGAGGATTCCCAAATAGGGGAAACCATTCTTTTAAAAGAAAATATGTATAAAGAGGAGAGACTCTTAGTTGAAAAGTCAAAGAAATTTTCATCTAAAAGTCCATTACACATTCAGTTAACAGAGTTTCCATACATAATTGGAAAGGTTTCGGGGAAAGTGGATCAAATCATTCACGATAAATCAATTAGCCGAATTCACGCACAGTTTATCATGCCTGACACCAATACTGATATTGTATATTTGCAAGACTTGAATTCGACCAATGGTACTTATAAAAATGGTATTGCTTTAGAAGCAAATGAACTAGTTCCTTTAACAGCAGAGGATGAAATAACTTTTGGAAAAGTTAGCTTTACCTATCATTGACACTTGATAAAAGAAATGATAACCTTTTTACAAGTATGTTTATTCAAAGAAATGTGAATAACATATAATAGGAAGGAAACATTGCAGATGGTTGAAACAATGAGCTATTTTTTACGACAGGAGGGCTACCAAAGGCTTAGTATTAATCTACCGGGATTTGCTATTTTTTTTCGGGTCGAAAGTGCTTTTGTTAATGTTATTTATATTTTGGATTTAGCTAATTATACTTATTTGTCACCGGAAGAGTTTAAAAGGATAATTGATGAAACAGAAATAAAATTTAAGTCAGGCAATTCCTATGAAGTACATTCCTTAAGCTTAATAGGAATAAATATAATAGAAGAAGCACTGCCATATTGCGAAGGCAATGCTTTTAGTTGGATTGTTTTAAAAAGTGAACCATCAATTATTGTTCCAGAAAAAAGCGTTGAAGATTTTTATGGAATGAAAAGTAAAATTGAACAGTTTTTAAAAAATCCAATTATATTGAAGGAACCAGATGAGGAAGAAGCAGAGCTGGTCGAAACAAAGAAATATAAAAATTTTAAAGAAATGCCATTTGTTAATATCTCTTTAGTTATTATCAATGCTATAATATTTATAGCTTGTATCTTTGCAGGTGATTTGATATATGACCAAGGTACAGTTGATATTGTGAGTGTGCTGCAAAATGGGCAATGGTATCGAGTGCTTACCGCGATGTTCCTTCATGCAGACATGGAGCATATTTTGAGCAATATGCTGGTACTTTATGTTTTGGGTGAAATGGTAGAAAAGGCGATGGGGCATATAAAATATTTGATTATGTACATCTTTGCGGGAATTGGAGGAAGCATGGCCTCACTTTATTTAAATTATATAGTGAATGATACCGTGGGTTCTCTTGGTGCGAGCGGAGCAATATTTGGAATGATTGGTGCTCTTCTCTTCATTCTTATTCGTAATAAAGGAAGACTGGAGTCAATGAGTGTAGGAAGAATTCTATTTTATATCATCGCTTCCATTTATTTAGGCTTGAGAAGCTCTAATATTGATAATATGGCACATTTAGGCGGGCTGGTCAGCGGGTTTATATTAGCAATTTTTCTATACCGTAAAAAAGGGGATATGAATGAAGCGAAAGGAAGGTAAGCAATGAAAATTAATATTTATTATGGGGGCAGGGGCCTCATTGATGATCCTACTTTATATGTAATAAATCTAATGCAGGCCGTTCTTGAGGAGTTAAATGTTAAAGTAGAACGCTTTAATCTGCATGAATTAAAAAATGAAATTACAGTATTACCGAATACCTTAAAAGATGCTGATGGTATTATATTAGCGTCAACAGTTGAATGGTATGGCGTTGGTGGTTATATGCAGATGTTTTTGGACGCATGCTGGCTTTATGGAGATAAGGAAAAAATTACTAAAATATATATGAGTCCAATTGTTATGAGCTCAACTTATGGGGAGAGAGAGGGCAAGTTAAATCTTTGTACAGCATGGGAAATTTTAGGCGGAAGACCTTGCAGCGGTATATGCGGCTATATTCGTGATATTAAAGAGCTCGAGGCCAATTTAGAATATCGGGATGTAATCGAGAAGAAGGCTGAAAATTTATACCGTACTGTGCAGCAAAAAAGGGGAAGCTTTCCGGCCAGCAATCAGGAAGTCAGCCGTGTGGTGGGAGTGCATAAAAATGCCGATTTAACCCCACAGGAAACGGAACAATTATCAAAATATGCGGCGAATGAAAGTTATGTTCAAAAGCAGAAAGAAGATATTGAAGAGTTAACAAATCATTTTAAAGCAATTCTGGATATAAAGGATACAGAAGAAAAAACGGAATTTGTACAGGATTTTATTAAATGTTATAAACATCAAGCTGATATAAATGCAGCTTATCAATTTTTTATTGAAAACAAGAAAAATCCATTAAGTATTAAAATTGTCAATGGCAAGCTAGAGTGCTTTTATGGAGATTTGGATCAAACAGATGTAGATATTCATATTAATGCAGACGTACTAAATGAAATAATTTCCGGTCGTATGACCTTTCAGCGGGCATTTATGGGCGGAAATATGAAAATGAAAGGTGAATTTAAAACTATGCGCATGCTCGATCAGGTGTTTGCGTTTCAATCAGAAAGTAGTATTTTATAAAAGGAGACAAAAATGATGGATGAAACATGTATATTTTGTAAAATTGCAAATGGAGAAATTCCTTCTAAAACAATCTTTGAGGATGATGAATTTAGAGTCATATTGGATTTAGGACCAGCGACAAAAGGACATGCTCTGATTTTACCTAAACAGCATTCAAAGGACTTATTTGAGCTTCCGGAAGAAACCGCTGCGAAAGCAATGATACTTGCAAGGAAAATAGGCGCACATATGATAAAGAAATTAAATTGTGATGGTTTTAATTTAATTCAAAATAATGGTGAAGCTGCCGGCCAGACTGTGTTTCATTTCCATTTACATTTAATTCCCCGCTATAAAAATGATAATCAAACAATCGGGTGGAATCCGGCTGCTCCAAGTCAAGAAGAGTTGGAAGAGATAATGAATTTAATTATCACAAAATAAAAAATTAGATATAACAAAAGAATATAAGTGAAAAGGGAGAATACGAATGAACGAGTCAGCAGAAAATTATCTTGAGACAATTCTAATATTACAACAAAAGGGTATGGAAGTGCATGCAATTGATGTTGCGAATGCACTTGGTTTTTCGAAGCCAAGTGTTAGCCGTGCCATTCATTTGCTAGAGGAAAATGGATTGCTGGAAATAAATAAGGGTATCCTTATTTTTACGAAGAAAGGTATGAAAAAAGCTAAGGCGATTTTAGACAGACATGAAACCATTACACGTTTTTTGATGATGACAACAGACGTATCAAAAGAGATTGCTGAAGTGGATGCATGCCAGATGGAACATTTTCTTAGTGAACAGGTATATAAAGGAATTAAAAGTTTTATCAAGCAAGTGGAAGAATTTAACAATTAGCATCAAAAATAGTACTAATTTACTATAAAATTAGAGAATTTTAATAAAACTTAAATTAAAATAAACAATATCTAAATAAAGGAAAAATATTTTAGAAAAACTAAAAAAAATTGTAGACAAATGATTAAAAATTTAGTATAATAAGATTCAGATACTAAAAAGTAAAAATATTTATTCACAATATGGATTTTACTATAATAAATAGCAATAATAAATCTAATTATGTCAACAAATAAAGATAAAACTAATAATTATAGTATTGTTTATCTACAAATTTGATGATATAATTAGGCACATAAGAATACGATTCAATTAAGTAAGGTGTTCTTTGCAATATTATTTTTAGGAAATTATAGTATTACAAATGAAAATGTTTAGGTGAATGAAAGAAAAGGAGGTACAAATGGAAGAAATCTATTTAACTGAAAGTGAACAAGTAGTAATGAAATGCATTTGGGATAGTCCGGTTGAACTTACGCTATCCGATGTAACCAAGTTTGTAAATGCAGATTATGGTAAGGATTGGAAACCACAAACTGTATCAACGTTTTTATGCCGTCTAGTAAGAAAAGGATTTTTAAGTTCTTATCGTAAAGGAAGATACTTTTTTTACCAGACACTTGTAAAAGAGAGAGATTACAAAAAAAGAGTTATGAAAAGATACATCAAGTTCTGGGAAAAAGGTGATGGCGTTGGTTTTGTTATGAGCCTTTGCGAAGATAATGTTATTACAGATGATGAAATTTCAAACTTAAAAGAGAGACTAAAATAATTAATTTCCTAAAATTAATAAGTATGTCAAATTAAATGCCCCAGTAATGGGGCATTTTTGTCTTATTCAACCCCTCAATTCCCATTTCAATCAAATCCATATGAATTTAATTTCTCATATTATTGTAATTCTTCAGGGATGTTAGGTTGATAACTTGAACCTGCTGACATAAAGCCGGCTCCACATTCAGCAAACCATTCAATAAAGCCTGCAAACGCTGTTAAAAAAGTATTCATAAATTTTTCCTCCTTTATGTATTTTGTTTATTAGAAAAGTCATTCCCTGCAGAATGCTTCTTACTAATCACCATCATTATGGCAACAGCAATGGTTGTCAATATAGTCATCAAGACGAGTACTTGATTAACTTTTGTAATTAGCATAATAATAAAAATTAAGATTTCCATAAGTATAATAGTTCTGGCACCGTTTTTATTTTTTATAATTTTTTCTGGTTTAATTTTTTGATCTCCATGAAGGATGGGAGCATTAAAATAAATATAAAACAGAGAAAAAAAATAAAGAAAGATAGAAATCATTAGTTTAATATCAATAAAATAAGGTTCTAAGGAAACTAATGCAATTATAATGAAAACACTGTTCGTAATTATAAAACAGCTTGCAAAAGTCTTTGCATGGTATCCGCCACAAAACAATCTGATAGGCATAAAGTATAGGATAAAGATGATTCCTAAATATGCCTTATTGGCAATCAATGAAATAATCAATATACTTAAAACATTAGTCATAGTAGATAAAAATAATTCTATTCCATAAATATAGATTGCTGTTTTTTCTTTTTCTATGATTTCTCTTTTGTATAAATTAGATGTTACAATTTCTGCAAGTGTTTTTAACATATTTCCTCTTATATTTTTGGTTAAATTATTGTAATATTGTATTAACCTATATTATATGTAAAACTTTTGAAATGTTTTTGATTGTCCGCTAAACGTCTATTTTTGTCCTTTAATAAGTGTTATAATACATAAAAGGAGACAAGCATAATGTATAAAATTGCAATTTGTGATGACAACCTAATGTATTTAAATTCCATAGCAAAAATGGTAAAAGAGATATGTTCAAATATGTTTCCCTGTGAAATAAAAGAGTATGAAAATAGCATGAATTTATATTATGATGTGGAAGAAAAACAATATTTTGACGTTTATCTGCTGGATATTGAGATGCCCGAAATAAGCGGGATGGAGATTGCACGTAAAATAAAGAAATTATATCCAAATGCTTTGATTATTTTTGTAACCTCATATTCAGAATATGTTTATGATTCCTTTGCATTATCTGTTTTTCGTTATATTCCAAAGGCAGCATTGGAATCAAGATTAAGACAAGCCCTCATAGATGCTTTTCATTTTCTATCATTACAAAAGGACGAATATTACAAACTAATAAATGCAGTGACAGTTCTTAAAATACCGTATAAAGATATATATTACATATATAAAAATCAGAAGAATGCCATATTTGTTTTGGAAGACCGGGAGGAGCGTGAACGCAAATCTTTATCATTGGTTTATGAAGAATTGAATTCTAATGAATTTATTTTTGTTGAAAGAGGATACATAGTAAATATTTATAATGTAATCGGCATCAAAGAAAACAATTTAATTTTAAGAAATGAAACACTTATACCAATCAGCCGTTCCCACTTAAAAGATGTAAAAACGGCATTTAGTCAATACTGGAGTAAAAAGATATGACAGGCGCATTTATAATAATTTTTGAAGTACTAATTACCTTTAGTGAAAGCTACATTAAATATTTGTTTATCAAATTTTTTCTATGTAAAGATAGAAGAGCAGGCTATCCCATTATTGTTGCTTCCATAATGGAAACAGTTGTTATTACACTATTAAATAATTTACATCTCTTTTCATACTACACTTTATTTATATCAATTTTATTAACCTGTATTTTTTCAGCAGTTATATTTAGAATCAATGTAATCAGTGTATTTGCTATATCTTCAACCTACTATTATATGACCGAAATTATTGGATTTCTTTATCTTTCAATTGTTAGTATATTATTGAACAATAGTAACTATGCTCATTATATTCTAAACGAATATTCGATATCCAGATTAGTATTTATAGTAATAATTAAGCTGATTATTTTAACTATTTATTTAAACCTGCATAAATTTGCATATAATTTATTTCAAACTTCGTTTTCAAGACTATTTATGTTTTTCATATCTATATTAGGAATTATAGGTACTTTTTACTTAACGATGAATTCTTTAAGGGATATGAATCATTCGGTTATATTAAATTGGATTTTTTATTTTTGTATTATTATTTTATCCTTCTCATCCTTTTTATCTTTTTCAAAATACAGAGATGAAGTAGAAAAGCAAAATGTGATAGAATTAAAAAGTCTTTGTATAGAAAAAAGTTATGATGAACTGCATGATAATTATTGTCAGCAAGCAAAGATCTATCATGATTTGAACAATAATCTTTCGGTATTGAATAATTTAATTAAGACAAAGAAATATGAAAAAGCAAATACATACATAGAAGAGATTGTAAATCCAATGAAGAATTTGCATCAAGATGTAATAACAGGAAATGGTATCATAGATTTTGTAATCAATTATAAATCGGCACAAGCAGCGAAGCAAAATATTAAAATGAATATTTCTGCAGATTTCCCGCCGACAATAAGAATAAATGAAAAAGATTTAAGTACAATTCTTTTCAATTTACTTGATAATGCAATTGAGGCATGTGTAAACATAGAACATTTAACAAAAGACAAGCGGATAACTTTAAGGATGTGTCCGGTTGGTAATATGTATGTAATAAAAATTAAAAATCCTTGCAGTATGAAGGATATGGAAACCTCTGATGTGATACTGGAAACAACAAAAAATAATACGGCATTGCATGGTTGGGGAGTTAAGAGCGTAGTGAGTACAGTAGAAAAATATGGAGGGACGTGTCAGATCATAGTAAAAGATAATGAATTCTGTTTTTCTGTCATGATTTTTGATACAAAATAACATAAGCAAGGATGGCTTAATGCCATCCTTTTATGCTGTAGAGGTGTGTTCTATTGTGTACCTTCAGTCTTTGCCGAAGCATGCTCACTGCATACATCTTCAATCAAATTAGTGATGGTTGTAATAGAGTTGAGCTGGCCGCTTCTGCCCATAGCGGCAATGTATTGCTGCTTAGTAAAAAAGAGCTCGTGCACCTTTTCGACTAAAAGAGTCCTTGTTATATCATCCTCATCGAGAACAATGCTGAAGCCTTGGCATTCAAAGGACTTCGCATTTAAAATTTGATCACCTCTGCTGCCGCTTGTTCCTAGTGGTATTAAAAGATTTGGCTTCTTGAGTGCCAGAAGCTCACAAATGGCATTTGCCCCTGCCCTGCTGATGACAATATCAGCCATGGCAAATACATCTTTTAATTCACTTTTTAAGTATTCAAATTGTTGATAACCCTTTGTATTTAATAGAAGATTGTCTACCTTATCTGTACCACATATATGAACAACTTGAAAATCCTTTAATAAATCAGGTAAAGCATCTCTGACAACCTTATTCACGTTAGCGGCACCGAGACTGCCGCCAATTACCATAATCACTGGCATATTAGCTGTAAAGCCGCATAAATCCAATGCGGCAATTTTGTTACCCCTAGCTAATTCTTCACGAATTGGCGAACCAGTCAGAACAGCCTTTTCTTCTGGTAAATCCTGTAATGTTTCCGGAAAATTACAGCATACTTTACTGGCAGTGGGAATACAAAGTTTATTGGCAAGACCCGGAGTCATATCCGATTCATGAATAATACTCGGTATTTTAAGAGCTGAGCCGGCTCTAACAACAGGAACGGAAACAAACCCGCCCTTTGAAAAAATAATATCGGGTTTTAATTGCTTTAAAATCTTTTTTGCCTCTGTGTATCCTTTTAAAACACGAAAAGGATCAGAGAAATTTTTAGGATCAAAATAACGGCGCAGTTTTCCTGTCGCAATTCCATAATAGGGAATATCAAAATCCGCAATTAATTTTTTTTCTATTCCTTCATAGGAACCGATATAATGGATATCATAATCTAATTCTCTAAGCTTTGGAATTAAAGCGATATTTGGAGTAACATGACCAGCAGTACCGCCGCCTGTAAGTACAATTCTTTTCATAATGTCACCAGTTTAACTTTCATTGCTAATGATCTTTTCTAAAGCAATTGCCAGTTGATCAGGGCATGAGGTTGACCTAAATCCACATTTAATTCCTTTTAGTTTAGAAATAGCTTCTTCTGCTTTCATACCGGTAACGAGAGCAGAAATACCTTGTTGGTTGCCGTTACAGCCGCCATTAAAATTTACAAACTTAATCAATCCATCTTCTATGTCAATATCGATAGAGCTGGAGCAGACACCTTTTGTCTTAAAATTCATATTAATTACCTCGCTAGTCATTCAATCGTATAAATGAAAATTATACCATAAATTTACAATATTTCCAAGTAGCCTTTCATGTTAGATAAATCAAAATCTTCTAGTATTCCGGAATTCGGGTCAAAAAATTTACCATCAAAATAGATAAGATAATGACTGAAACGTCCCATTTTTTCAAGAATGATAGCACAACGAGGCAGTTCCACAATTTTTCCGGCTGTAAAGATAAGTTCATTACTATGTGCAATACCCAGATATTCAAGCGTATGCACGACCTTCTCCATATTTGCCTGCCATTCCCTTAAGTTCATAATATTATTTGCTTCATCTAATGTAATACCTGCCAGCATAGCAACACATGCCTGGCCGCAAAAACCATCCCAAGGCTGAATTACTATTTCAATACTGTCTATTTTGCGAATTGGATTTTCATAACTATAAGGACTGTTCTTATAAGGATTTAGCTGTTCTTGTAGAAAACGAAAAGAGATTTTATGAGAAACGCCTGATTCGAATGTTTTTTTAGAGTTTATCAGAGGAATATAATAATATCCATCTTTTTTCGGTAATAAGTTACATGTAAACGTGTCTTCTGCAGTAGTAACCTCAACCGGATACTCCCCTTCATTGTTATTTTTTTGCACTTCCCAAACATTAAAAGGAATTTCGACAACAATCTGACCATTTACTAAAGATGTTTCACTATCAAATATGAATTTCATTTTCTGCCCTCCTAAAATATGATACTATTTATTATTTCCACAAAACAGGTTAAAATATCAATAAACATTTATGTTAGTATTCTATCATGAAATTACCAAAACTGGAAGATTTAACTTGAAAAAGAAGCACAGTTTTGCTATGCTTAATTTAGTTTTTGATGTATGAAACTATTTGCTTTTTATACATTTGAGAAATAAAATGAAGATGAAGAAAAGAGGAATAAAAGTAATGAGCACAAAAGTAACCTTTGATTATTCTAAAGCACAATCTTTTATTAATGAAACGGAAGTAGAATTAATGGAGAAACTGACAATCGACGCAAAAGAATTGTTAGTATCCAAAACAGGCGCAGGAAATGATTTTCTTGGATGGATTGACTTACCGGTTGATTATGATAAAGATGAATTTGCCCGAATCCAAAAAGCAGCAGCTAAGATTCAGAGTGATTCAGAAGTATTATTAGTAATTGGTATCGGCGGTTCTTATCTTGGTGCCAGAGCAGCAATTGAGTTTTTAAGACACAGCTTCTATAATGTTGTTTCAAAAGATGTTCGCAAGACACCGGAAATTTATTTTGTAGGAAATTCTATCAGCTCCACATATATTAAGCACTTGATGGATGTTATTGGCGACAGAGATTTTTCAATTAACATGATTTCTAAATCCGGTACGACAACCGAGCCGGCGATTGCGTTCCGTGTATTTAAAGAAATGATGGAGAAAAAATACGGCAAGGAAGAAGCAGCAAAAAGAATTTATGCGACGACCGATAAGGCAAAAGGATCTCTTAAGAATCTTGCCAATGAAGAAGGATATGAAGCATTCGTAGTTCCTGATGATATCGGCGGACGTTTTTCTGTTTTAACAGCAGTAGGTTTACTGCCAATCGCTGTTTCCGGAGCAGATATTGAGAAACTAATGGAAGGTGCGGCAAGCGGCCGTCAAAATGCATTGGAATTACCTTTTGCAGAAAATGATGCGCTGAAATATGCAGCACTTCGCAATATCCTTTTACGAAAAGGCAAAAATATTGAAATTCTGGCGAACTATGAACCATGTGTTCACTTTGTATCTGAATGGTGGAAACAATTATACGGCGAGAGCGAAGGAAAAGACCAGAAAGGTATTTTCCCTGCCAGTGTTGATTTAACGACAGATTTACATTCCATGGGACAGTATATTCAGGACGGAGCGAGAATTCTTTTTGAGACAGTCATTAATATTGAAACATCAAAAGAAGAAATATTAATACAGGAAGAGCCGGTTGACTTAGACGGACTTAATTATTTAACCGGAAAGTCTGTTGATTTTGTAAATAAATCCGCAATGAATGGTACAATCTTAGCTCATACAGATGGTCAGGTGCCAAACTTTATGATCAATGTGCCGGAGGTAAATGAGTTCTATTTAGGACAGTTATTCTACTTCTTTGAATTTGCTTGTGGTGTCAGCGGATATTTGCTTGGTGTCAATCCATTTGACCAACCGGGTGTTGAAAGCTACAAGAAAAATATGTTTGCTTTACTTGGCAAACCAGGATATGAAGAACAGAAGGAAGCTTTAATGAAGAGATTATAATCTTTTCTATGCCTATAAAGTTGAAATAACAATGCCCCTGCCGTAAGCTTTTGCTAACGGTTGGGGCATTGTTTCATATCATGAAAAGGCCAATTTGTTCCTATTCTTCAATTATTTTGCCGTCTGTAGAAATCGTAACAATCTGCCAAGGAATCATTTTTTGACTGTTCATGAGAGCATTTTTAGCTGCATTAGCAATACCGGAGCAGCAAGGAACTTCCATTCTGACAATTGTAACGGACTTAATATTGTTATCTTTTATAATTGCTGTCAGCTTTTCGCTATAATCACCTTCGTCTAACTTTGGACAGCCAATCAAGGTTATCTTATTTTTCATAAACTCATTGTGAAAATTTCCATAAGCATAAGCGGTACAATCTGCCGCAATTAAAAGATTTGCATTTTCAAAATATGGTGCATTCACTGGCACTAGCTTGATCTGAACCGGCCATTGATTGAGTTCGGCTTGAACAGAGGTTTGCTTTTCTTCTACAGCAGTCACTTTTGTATCATGATTTATTGCCCGTGCATTACTTCCGGGACAACCGCATGGAAGATCAGCGGGAGCGTTGTTTTTTTGCATTTGGTTTTTCTTAACGGCAGCGTCGTCGTATGCAGCAGCTTCCCGTTCTTCAAAGGAAATAGCGTTTGTAGGACAAACTGGTAAGCAATCGCCCAGACCGTCACAGTAATCATCTCGAAGTAATTTTGCTTTTCCGTCTACCATACCGATCGCACCTTCGTGACATGCTGCTGCACAAAGTCCGCACCCATTACATTTTTCTTCGTTTATTTTAATTATTTTTCTTATCATATTTGAAACCACCTTTCATTATTTGCACTTATTTCACATTGTCTATTTGCTCATTCAGTGATTTCATTTTAACTATAATTAAAAATAAAATCTGTTGTTTTTACAACAAAACTTTATTTTTTTACCTAAAGCTTACCTTTTTCACAATTTTATTATAAAAGTACTTCCGCCGCCTTGTGTATCCTTCACAAAAATTTGTCCCTTGTGCATATCAACTATTTCTTTTGCAATACAAAGTCCAAGTCCAAAATGATCTTTTTTTGTTCGAGATTTTTCAATTCGATAAAAATGTTCAAATATCTTTTCTTTTTCTTCATCTGGAATTCCGGGGCCTGTATCGGCGATACGGATATAGTGATGATTATCTTTATAAAAGGCTTGATAGGTTACTTTGCCGCCGCTTGGTGTATAGCTTAGAGCATTATCAGCTAAAATCGCAAGTAATTGCATTATTTTATTGGCATTACAATCGCAAAGCGGCATAGAGTCATTTGAAAGCTCAATAGCTAATGCTATCTTTTTTTGCTTTGCGATATGTTCAAATGCTTCAAAAGAGTTTAGAACAATAGTTTCCAGCTCGCATGGCTCAATATCTATCTTTTGATTAGGATTTCCTTTATTAGTAAGGGTCAGCATATCGTTAATCAAGTGGGTCATTCTAGTTGCTTCGCTTTTAATAATCTGATAAAAATCAGGTTCTCCGTCAGAAGGGGAGATAATCTTATTTTTCATG
>CAYPIB010000002.1:49540-84111 GCA_964410675.1 uncultured Roseburia sp. | reverse complement strand
GCTCACTGTTTCCGGCAAAGCTAATTCCGGTTATGATTGAACTTTCCGGCATTTCACCGGAAAAAAAGTGCGGAGAAATCTCAAAAGAAGAGAGAAAAATATTTTTAGATATCATAAAAAATTTAAAGATGACAATTACAAAAACTGCTGATTTCAGAGAAGCCATTATTACACAAGGCGGTATTAAAGTAAAAGAGGTTAATCCTTCTACAATGGAGTCAAAAATAATAAAAGATCTTTATTTTGCCGGAGAGATTTTAGATGTCGATGCACTAACCGGCGGCTATAATTTACAAATTGCCTGGAGCAGTGCATATTTAGCAGCTGTTTCAATGAGTGAAGTATAATTATGCAGTTATAAGAGCATTTTACACAATTAGAATTGAGGATGATGGTATGAGTTATAGTATAGCAATTGATGGACCGGCAGGAGCCGGTAAGAGTACAATCGCTAAAAAAGTTGCTAAGAAAAAGGGCTTTATATATGTAGATACAGGTGCGATGTATCGTGCGATGGCACTGTACTTAATCAATAGTAAGGTGCGTCCGGATGAGATGGAAAAAATCAGTGATATGTGTAAGAATGCAGATATTACGATAACGTATGAGGATGGAGAACAGCTTGTTTGGCTAAATGGACAAAATGTCACCGGACAGATTAGAACAGAAGAGGTTGGAAAGATGGCTTCTGTCAGTTCTGCCAATAGAGATGTGAGGGCAAAATTAGTACAGCTGCAGCAAAAGCTTGCGGGCACAACTGATGTTGTCATGGATGGAAGAGACATTGGAACATGTGTGCTGCCAAAAGCAAATGTAAAAATTTACTTAACGGCGGATAGTGAAGTAAGGGCAAAGCGGCGATACGATGAGCTTATTTTAAAAGGGGAAAGCTGTAATCTTTTAGAAATAAAAAAAGACATTATAGAGCGTGATAATAGAGATATGACAAGAGAAACATCACCGCTGAAACAGGCAGATGATGCCGTATTGGTTGACAGCTCTTATATGACAATTGATGAGGTTGTCGAAAGAATTATTCAGTTATGTTCAATATAGGAAATAGGGGAAATAAATTAAGATGGAAATAAAATTAGCAAGTACAGCAGGCTTTTGCTTTGGCGTGAAGAGAGCGGTGGATACCGTATATGAGCAGATTGAGCAGGGCGGACAAATCTATACATTAGGACCGATTATTCACAATGAAGAGGTCGTGAAGGATTTAGAAGAAAAGGGTATTATTGTTTTAAATTCACTGGCAGATTTACCCAAGCATGCAAAAGGTACGATTATTATCCGGTCACATGGGGTAGAAAAGAATATATATAGAGAAATTGAAAATAGAGATTTAAAGTTAGTCGATGCCACTTGTCCTTTTGTAAAAAAAATACATCGGATTGTAGAAGAGGAAAGTAAAAAGGGCCGGCATATTATTATAATAGGGAGTGAAAAACACCCTGAAGTACAGGGAATTATGGGTTGGGCATCAGGGGCCGTTTCTGTCATTGCAGATGAGAAAGAAATGTTAAAGTTTAGTTTAGAAAAAAATGATAAGTGTTGTATTGTGTCTCAAACGACATATAACTACACAAAATTTCAAGATTTAGTTGAAATTTTTCATAAAAAAGGGTATGATGGTATTGTTGTGAATACTATATGCAATGCAACAGAAGAGAGACAAGCCCAGGCACGAGAGATTGCCAGGGATGTTGATGTAATGATAGTGATAGGCGGTACTCATAGTTCAAATACGCGTAAGCTATACGAAATATGCAGTCAGGAATGTGAGCACACTTATTTCATACAAACGCTGAAGGATTTGGAGTTGGATACCTCCGAGGGGATTGCTTCAGTGGGCATTACTGCAGGGGCTTCAACCCCAAATAATATAATTGAGGAGGTTCAAAATTATGTCAGAACTAACTTTTGAACAAATGTTAGAACAATCATTAAAAACAATCAGAAATGGAGAGGTAGTCGAGGGGACAGTCATAGATGTAAAATCAGACGAAGCCATTTTGAATATCGGATATAAATCAGATGGTATTCTTACACGTAATGAGTACACAAATGAACCAAATACAGATTTAACCACACTGTTAAAGCCAGGCGATACCTTAGAGGTTAAGGTTGTTAAAGTAAATGATGGAGAAGGCCAGGTGCTGCTTTCGTACAAGCGTCTTGCAGCAGAGAAGGGTAATAAGCGGATTCAAGAAGCTTTTGAAAGCAAAGAGGTTTTAAAAGCAAAGGTTATACAAGTTTTAGATGGCGGCTTAAGTGTTGTTGTTGATGAGGTACGTATTTTCATTCCGGCAAGTTTAGTATCCAATGTGTATGAAAAAGACTTATCGAGTTATGCAGGAAAAGAAATTGAATTTGTCATAAGTGAATATAATCCAAAGAGAAGAAGATATATTGGTGATCGTAAACAGTTGCTTGTTGCTAAGAAAGCAGAACAGCAGAAAGAATTATTTGCGAGAATCAAGGAGGGCGATATCGTTGATGGAACGATTAAAAATGTAACAGATTTTGGTGCATTTATCGACTTAGGCGGTGCCGATGGTCTTCTTCATATTTCTGAAATGTCTTGGGGCCGTGTAGAAAATCCAAAGAAAAACTTTAAAGTAGGACAGCCGATTCAAGTATTAATTAAAGATATTGAAGGAACTAAAATTGCATTAAGCTTAAAATTCGATGAATTAAATCCATGGAAAAATGCGGAAAAGAAATATGCAGTTGGTGATGTTGTAAATGGTAAAGTTGCACGTATGACTGATTTTGGCGCATTTGTTGAATTAGAGCCAGGTGTCGATGCTTTACTTCATGTGTCTCAAATTTCTAAAGAGCATATTGATAAACCTTCGGATGTATTAAGTATTGGCGAAGAAATTACTGCTAAGGTTGTAGATTTCAATGAAGCAGATAAAAAAATCAGCCTAAGCGTAAAAGCTCTCTTAGCTCCGGAACCAACAGAAGAGAAAAAAGCACCAGAGGATGATGCTGACGTTGTTTCGGTTGATATTGATGCTGTAATTGCAGCAGAGACACAAGAAGAATAATAAATATAAAGGTTGGGTTGCAAAAATGGCAGTCTGCGATTATGAGTGGTTTAAAAATGCAACATATGGATTGACCAAAATTGATTTGAGTTCATACAAAGAAAAGCAGATGAAGCGGCGTATAGATGCATTAATTAGAAAAAATGGAATGAAAGAATATGATAAATATGTTGAGCTTCTTAAAACTGACAAAAAGAAATTTGACGAATTTGTCAATTATTTAACGATTAATGTATCTGAATTTTATCGAAACCCTGAACAATGGACATACATGGAAAAAGAAATTATACCTGAGCTGATTAAAAGTAAAGGGAAATATTTAAAGATATGGAGTGCAGCTTGTTCAACCGGAGATGAACCGTATTCACTTGTTATGGCATTTTCAAGATTTTTACCTTTAAATCAAATTAAAATAATAGCGACAGATATTGATAAGCAAATAATAGAAAAGGCAAAGGTAGGACTATATAATGAAAAAAGCATAGCCTCCGTGCCGGATGATTTAAAAAAGAAATTTTTCAAGAAAATTGGTCCTTCTTATCAAATCTCAGATGAGATTAAAGCGCGTGTGGAATTTAAGCAACACAATTTGTTGCAGAGTAGCTATGAAATGAATTGTGATTTAATTGTATGCCGTAATGTACTTATTTATTTTACAGAAGAAGCAAAGGAAGATGTTTTTCGTAAATTCAATGCTAGTTTAAGTAAAGACGGATATTTATTTATTGGCAGTACCGAACAGATTATGAATTACAAACCGTTGGGATATACCAGAAAGAATTCGTTTTTTTACGGCAAAGAATAAAATAAAAAATTGAAATTCATATGTATGAAGGCTATGTTCTAGTAAGTTAGAGCATAGCTTATTTTTATTTTTGTTAATATTTACCGCTTGTGATAAAGATACAAGTATGATACAAAATAGATACAAAATAAGTAAAAACGGGACAAATTAAAATGATAAAAATACTAATTGTAGAAGATGAAGAACCAATTTCTAATTTGATTAAAATGAACTTAATAAAAGCCGGTTATGATTGCAGCTGTGCCTTTGATGGAATGGAAGCAGCGGATAAAATGTCAAAAGAAAACTATGACTTAATATTATTAGATATTATGCTGCCTAAAATAAATGGATATGAACTTTTAGATTATGCAAAAACAATTGAAACTCCGGTAATTTTCATTACGGCAATGGGAACGCTGGATAATAAGATAAAGGGGTTAAAAGAAGGAGCAGAGGACTATATTACAAAGCCATTTGAAATCCGTGAACTGCTTGCCAGGGTAGAGACAGTTCTGAGGCGTTATCATAAAGCAGAACGCTTTATCAAGGTACTTGATATTGTTGTTGATGTATCTTCAAGGGTTGTTATGCAGAATGACAATCAGATTATGCTGACATTAAAAGAATTTGAACTATTATTGCTTTTTATAAGAAATCAAAATATAGCATTGTATCGGGAAACAATCTATGAGAGTGTTTGGGAAAGTGAATATATGGGGGAAAGCCGCACAGTTGATTTGCATGTACAGCGGTTAAAGAAAAAACTCCATTGGGAAAACCATATTACGGCAGTCTATAAAATCGGTTACCGGTTGGAGGTATAAAATAATATGAGATTTTTCTGGAAGATATTTTTTACTTTTGTATCCATCATATCAGTTGTATTTGGTATATTTGGTTTTTGGCTGATGAATTTTTCATTTCAAAATGCTTATGAAAAAGAGGTAAAAGAGGGGGAACGAGAAAGCGTTATGCTGCAATTTGCTTTTGAAATGAATGTGAATTCTATTGAAGAGCAATTTTATACCTTAAATTTTTTAACGCAGATATCGGAATCAGTTTGTCAGAGCATCGAAAAAGGAGAATATTCGTATCATATTTATTTAGAAGATGGGCAGGTGCTCTATAAGAATGAAGGAATGAAGGAAATTAGTCATAATATAAAAGAGAATATTTTAGGAGAAAAAAATAGTGGTTATGAAATTGTTTCAGATGCAGAAGGAAGAAAATATCTTATATTTTTATCGAGGATTGATGTTGGAAATAAAGTATGCTATTTAGAGTCAATGAAGGATATCACATATATTTATAGTGAACGAGACAGCTTCTACGCACAATATTGTGTTATTATGATGATACTTTTGCTAATCAGCGGAGTTATTGTATTAGTTATTTCAAGTGTTTTAACTAGTGGAATAACTAAATTATCAAAGACTGCAAGGGAGTTAGCTAATGGAAACTATTCAGTTAGGGCGAAGCAAAAAAGTAATGATGAAATTGGAAAACTTGCAGGTGACTTCAATACGATGGCAGAAAGTCTTGGGATGAAAATGCAGGAGTTAAAAGATGCTGCTGCGAGACAGGAAGATTTTACTGCTTCTTTTGCCCATGAACTTAAGACTCCGCTTACTTCAATTATTGGTTATTCTGATATGCTAAGAGGGATGGATCTAACAAAAGAGGAAACAATGGAAGCGTCAAATTATATTTATTCCCAGGGGAAGAGGCTGGAAAGCCTTTCGTTAAAGCTTTTAGATATTATCGTAGCCGGAAAGCAGGAAATTATGTTTCGTGAGCTTCCTGTAAAAGTATTTTTTCGAGAAATTAGATTAATGGTTACTCCATCGCTTGCGGAAAAAAAGCTTCATCTGCATTTCAAAATAGGGGATGGCTTTCTATATGGTGATAAGGATCTGCTAAGTTCTTTATTTGTTAACCTAATTGATAACGCTAAAAAAGCATTAAAAGAAGGAGAGCATATATGGGTTAAAGGGGAAAGAGTAAGCAAAGGGTATCGGTTTACTATTATGGATAATGGTTGCGGGATGCCTGAAATTGAATTATCAAGAATTACAGAGGCGTTTTATATGATAGATAAATCTCGTGCCAGAAAAGAAGGCGGGGCAGGGCTTGGTATGGCTCTCTGCAATAAAATTGTTTCCTTACACCATGCAAAATGGAATATTCAAAGCGAAGAGCAAGTTGGAACAGCTATTGTTATTTTATTTCCGAGAAAGGAGTCAATTGCAAATGAAACGCAGGTTTAAAAGAAAAGGAAAAATAAAATGGAAAAAGGTTCCTATTTATTGTATATGTTCAATGGTAACTCTTTTTTTGATTGCAATTGCAATTTTATTGCCTAAGCTATATTACGCTAAGCTTGATAAAAACAGTGTTGAAAAGGTAACAGCATTAAAAAGGGAAAACTTTTCTTTTACAGAAACTTTGGGTGTAGGTGAAAAGACAGCAGAGGTAATGGACGCTTTGGAGAATGGATATATCTCGTCAACAAATATAATTAAAATTATGAGCATAGATGAAAAGGATGAAAATTATAAAAGCTTTATAGCAAATATTAAAGAACAAATAGATTATGCTGCCAGTCTCAAATTGATTCCTGATATTACAGGCTATAATTTAGAAACCGGTTTCCTAGGAGCAAATCTTTATCAAATAAATGCAACTTCTGCAAAAACAGATTACTTAGTTGAATCAGATAATGAGAAGTTAAAAGAAAAAAATCAGAAAAAAAATACAATTTGGATGGTTGAATTTAGCGACAATAAAAATTACTATTTTCAGCTTGTCTTAGATGGAAGCTTGTATACAATTTATAGTTCAGTTATGTTTTGTAGTGAAACAGAGGAAATTTGGCAGCATGAGGAGAGCATAGATGAAAAATTAGAAATTCTGAGTCCAGAGTATTATAATACTATTTATAATGAAAATGGGAAATTTCTAGAAAATTGTAAGACATATTATCAGGCGGGCTTAGTTGAATCCGCAGCTTATGGAGGCATTTCAGAAAAATATTTCCTAAGGGCGGACTTGTATTTTAATAGTAAACAATTTCAAATTATTAGGGGAGTGTTAATGGAACGTGAGGAGTATGGCATAGCAATTGACGGTATAACTAGGACTTCCTTTTATATTATGAACAGAGAGCAAAAACAGTGGATTGCAAATGAAGGAGGTACTTATCAAGGGAATGCAGTCAATTCGGTTAGAAAAGAATATCGGGGAGCAGTGTTAGTATTTAGTCCTATTCTGAATCCGACAGATGGGATGAGAAATACTACAAAACTGGCTGTAGATTCAGCTGTAGTAGATTAATACACATTATAAAAAACAAAAAATGATACAAAAAAGATACAAAAACTAAACGAATACGATACAAGGGAAGTTTATCCTAATGTTAGAAGAACATTTAGGAGGATTTTTCATGAGAGGGAACGTAAAGCATAAAATGACTAGAAAAGAATACATGCGACATAAAAGACGGCTCAAAAAATGGAGACGAATAAGAGCATACTGTATCAGGTTTAGTGTGACGGCTGTGTTTGTTTTATTAATAGCTAAGTCATTTACCTTCATTACAGAGGCTTTTTCTAATAATTTATACATAATAAAAAACAACTCACAAGCATATGTGCAAAAGGAGCAGGAATCCAATCAAATAGAAAAAATAGATGCAACGAATGAAAAGGACAAATTCCTCGTATTAGTGAATAAAGATCATATGTTAGATAAAGAATATTCTGTACGTCTTATTCCGGCAATGGCAGAAAGAACAAAGGTTTCAGAAGACATTTATGATGATCTGATGCAGATGCTGTCAGATGGAAACAAAGAGGGGCATGAATTTGTTATAGCATCTGCTTACCGGGATGCTCAGTATCAGGAAAAATTATTAAAGGATGATATTCGGCAGCTGCAAAAAAGAGGATATAGCTATGAAGAGGCATATAATGAGGCTGTAAGAGAAACGATGCCTTCTGGATATAGTGAACACGAGACGGGACTGGCTGTTGATATTGTGGCAGCAAATTATCAGATGCTGGATAAAAAACAAGAACTTAGAGAAGAAAATAAATGGCTGAGAGAAAACTGTGCCGCCTATGGCTTCATACTTAGATATCCAAAGGATAAGGAAAGTATTACCGGAATTTCTTATGAATCATGGCACTTTAGGTATGTTGGAAAAGAAGCAGCCACCTATATAATGAATAGCAGCATAACGCTTGAGGAATACCTTTCATTATAAATAGTGGCTGTGGATTTTATGCTTTAAGAATGAATTAACATATCCATTATATGGAGCGCATATTTGGTAAAATCAGAGGGGCTTTTTTTAAGTTCCTCAGTTAGTTCAAAATATAATTGTTTGTCTTTATACATTTTTTTGAAGACAGGAGTAAATAATGTATCCCACTGAGGAAGGTAACGGCCTTCCTTTTTTGTGTAACAGTTAGAGGCCTTTGCCTGTTCTCTGAACTGCTTGTCAACGAACGAAGAAACAGATTTGTGTAACGCAGTATCTTCCTTTGGCAGATAATAATAGTCGCTGTAATTGGAATAGAAATATTTCATTTCACAAACAGAAAGAGGAACTTTTAAAAATCCCTCGGCATTTTCTCCGCTAAAGTAACAACCATTTGCATTTATGGATATTGGCTTTGGAAAGGGGCCTTTAAACCGTATTTTCATTAGAATTTCATGACATTTTTCATTATTTAAGTCAACATAATGGTTCGCCTGAACTTTTACAACGCGGAAAGGTACCATTAAAATATCCATGTAAGTTAACATTGGAAGAAGAGAAAACATACCTTCTAAATCATTTTTGTTGTGAAGCAGTAAAGAAGCTTCGTCCTGCATATCATGTGTTTGCGTATACTCTTTATAAATGTTAATTAATTGTCCGGCATGATACAAATCTTCCCGATTAATTCCTAGAAATTGTTCGAGTGTTTTTTGCTTGCAATTTTCTAACGACAGCTGTTTCTTAAATGGAGAGATACGTTGATAAAGATCAATCCCCTGCATTTCGTTAAATGGATGCCCAATTTCATATTGAAGACATTTTTGCTTTAGAAAAGGCAAATCAAAAGTATTTCCATTGTAATGGATTAAAATATGACGTGAGTCACAAAGCTTTAGAAATTCTTTTAATACATCAACTTCTTCTGCTTCTTCTTCGGACAAAAACTGGCATAGTTTCCACACATTATCTTCAAAGTAAAGTGCACCAATCATATATAGGCATGCAGTCTTTGCGTGAAATCCAGTAGTTTCAATATCTAAAAATAAAATATCATCTAATGGACCAATGACTGATAAATCATAAGTCGATGAGTTGAATTTAAGAGGTTCCCGAATAATTTTCATTTTGCTAAATTCCTCCTTAAATGAGTATTTATATAATACCACATTTTAGAAAAAAGTCCAATATGTCTCTTTATATGGTAGTTTTATTGTTTATTAATTGATTTAACTATGGCAATTATCTAGAAAAAATAGTATTATCTAATAAGGTGTGAATATTAAAACATCTAATTATATGCAAAAATTTATGTATTTGCATACATGCATGTTAAAGAATATTAAAGGAAAGAAGGATAGAAAATGGGAGGAAAAATGACATTTTTTGGTGGTATACACCCAAATGATGGTAAGAGTTTGAGTAAAGATAAGCCGATTAAAGACGTGCTTCCCAAAGATTGGTTGGTATATCCATTATCCCAGCATATAGGAGCTCCGGCAGCTGCCATTATAAAGGCAGGGGATAAAGTTTTAGCAGGACAGAAAATTGCTGAAGCAGGAGGCAGTGTATCCGCTCCTATTTATGCAACGGTATCCGGTATTGTCAAGGCAGTAGAGCCAAGGAGGGTTATACATGGCAATAAAGTGATGTCGGTTGTGATTGAGAATGACGGAAGGTATGATGAAGTAGAGTATGAAAGTGTCAAACCTTTGGATGATATGACAAGAGCAGAAATTATTGAGAAGATTAAGGAAGCAGGTATTATCGGCATGGGGGGTGCTGGCTTTCCTACATATATAAAACTTTCACCTAAAGAGCCGGAAAAAATAGAATATGTCATTGCAAATTGTGCAGAATGTGAGCCATACCTTACTTCTGATTATCGGAGAATGTTGGAGGAGCCGGAAAATTTAATTAACGGGCTTAAAGTTTCGCTTTCCTTGTTTCCGAATGCCAAGGGCATTTTAGCAGTAGAAGATAATAAACCTGATTGTATCAAGCTGCTTAAGGATTTAACAAAGGATGAGGATAAAATTTTTGTAAAAGCACTTCAAACTAAATATCCGCAGGGAGCAGAAAGGCAGCTCATCTATGCTGTGACCGGAAGAGCAATTGATTCTAAAAGACTGCCGGCAGATGTAGGCTGCATTGTGAATAATGTAGATACGATTGTCGCAATTAACCGCGCAGTAAGAGAGGGAAAACCGCTTATGTACCGCATTGTTACGGTTACAGGAGATGCAATTAAAAATCCCCAGAATTTTCGTGTCCGTATTGGTACAAGCTACCATGACCTGATTGAAGAAGCCGGAGGGTTTTCTAACGATCCGGAGAAAATAATTTCCGGCGGTCCCATGATGGGTGTTGCTCTGTTTGACTTAAACGTTCCAACGACAAAAGCCTCCTCTGCCCTTTTATGTCTGACAAAGGATGAGGTATCGGATTATGAGCCATCCGCATGTATTAACTGCGGACGTTGTGCCGAAGTTTGCCCAGGAAGGATACTGCCCAGCAGACTTTCTGATTTTGCCAATAATGGAAATGAAGAGGAATTTTTAAAATACAATGGCATGGAATGTTGTGAGTGCGGCTGCTGCAGCTTTATTTGTCCGGCGAAAAGACAGCTTACGCAATCTATAAAATCAATGCGCAAGATGGTACTTGCAAAGAGGAACAAAAGGTAGGAGGAAAAAGACGTGAAAGATGTTTTGAAAGTTTCATCAAATCCCCATATACGTTCAAAAGATACGACAAGCAAAATTATGCTGTATGTAATTGTGGCACTTTTACCCACAACGTTTTTTGGCATTTTTAATTTTGGGATTCATGCATTATTAATAATTTTTGTTACGATTGCTTCATCAGTCATAACAGAGAGTATTTTCAATAAAATATGCAATAAGAAAAATACAATAAACGATTTATCAGCAGTCATTACCGGTTTGCTTTTGGCATTAAACCTTCCGCCAAGGGCACCATGGTGGATTGGGGTAATCGGTGGAGCCTTTGCAATCGGGGTAGTAAAAATGCTGTTTGGCGGATTGGGACAAAATTTTATGAATCCTGCTCTTGCGGCAAGATGCTTTTTATTAATTTCCTTTACTCCGATTATGACTAACTTTGATTGTGATGCATATACGGGTGCAACTCCGCTTGCAGTTTTAAAAAATGGCGGCAGTGTGGATACACTTTCAATGGTAATTGGAAAGACAGCCGGTACAATAGGAGAGACATCAGTCATTGCTATTTTGCTTGGAGCAATCTTTTTAATCGCGATGGGTGTCATTGACTTGAAGGTACCATTTAGCTATATTATTTCTTTTGTAATTTTTTTAATGTTATTTTCAGGACGCGGACTTGATATGAATTATATCAGTTCTCAGTTAGCCGGCGGCGGCTTGATGCTTGGTGCCTTTTTTATGGCGACAGATTATGTGACTCGTCCCATTACTAAAAAAGGACAATATGTATATGGTATTTTACTGGGAGTATTAACAGGTATTTTCCGTATTTTTGGTGCCAGTGCAGAAGGAGTTTCCTATGCCATTATATTAGGTAATATTTTAGTACCGCTGATAGAAAAGGTAACTCTTCCAAAAGGCTTTGGTAAAGGAGGAGAGAAGGCATGAAAAATATGTTAAAGGATGCAGCGATTTTATTTATCATTACAATAATAGCAGGCTGCCTTTTAGGATTAGTTTTTGAAGTTACTAAAGCTCCGATTGAGGAGCAGAAAATAAAAGCAAAAAATGAAGCATGTAAAGAGGTTTTTCAGGAAGCAGCAGAGTTTGAGGAAGTTTTAATAGATGAAAAATCGGGAGTATCGGATGAGATATTAGCGGAACTTGGTTATCCTGGGATTTCGATTCATGATGTTCTAATAGCCAAAGACGATGCGGGAAAAGCGCTTGGTATGGTTTTAAATGTTGTGTCACATGAGGGGTATAGTGGTGATATTGGATTTTATATGGGGATTGCTTTGGATAAGACTTTGAATGGCATTTCCATTTTATCAATTTCAGAAACACCGGGACTTGGAATGAAGGCAGAAACCGTTTTGAAACCTCAATTTGAAAATAAAAAAGCAGATCAATATACCTCAACGAAATCAGGTGCCGCAGCAGAAGGTGAAATTGACGCAATCAGCGGTGCTACCATTACAACAAACGCTGTAACAAATGGAGTGAATGCAGGACTTTCATATTTTACAAAAGAATATAAAAATATTGTAAAGGGAGGCGGGAATAATGAATAGTGCAAAAGAAAGAATGCAAAATGGTATTCTAAGAGAAAATCCAACGTTTGTATTAATGCTCGGCATGTGTCCGACACTTGCTGTTACAACTTCTGCTGTAAATGGTCTTGGAATGGGCCTGACAACGACAGTAGTGCTTGCTTTAAGTAATATATTTATTTCACTGCTTCGAAAAGTGATTCCTGACAAAGTAAGAATACCGGCGTTTATCGTTATTATCGCTTCTTTTGTAACTGTTTTAGAATTGTTGCTGGAAGGATATTTACCTTCCCTGTATGACTCACTTGGAATCTACATCCCTCTTATTGTTGTTAATTGTATTATTTTAGGCCGGGCAGAAGCATATGCATCCAAAAATCCGGTTCTTCCATCTTTTTTTGACGGTCTTGGAATGGGACTTGGTTTTTCCTTTGCATTAACATGTATCGGCGCAGTAAGGGAACTGATAGGAGCTGGTGATATTTTTGGATTTCATCTTATGCCGACTGCCGATAATCCTTGGCTGATCGGTGGATATGAAATAGCATGGTTTACACCGGCAAGCATTTTTGTTCTTGCACCGGGAGCATTTTTCGTTCTTGCCTGCCTTGTTGCAATACAGAACAAAGTTAAAATGGATGGTGAGAAAAAAGGCAGGGATATGAGTAAGATTGGCTCAGGGTGTTCGGATGACTGTATGAATTGCGGTGACAAGGGGTGCAGTGCCAGACGTTTTTATGATGAAAACGGTGCTGATATGTCAGTGGGAGAAAAGGCAGAACGTTTAATAAAGGAGGAAAGTGCAGATGAGTGATTTGATTTTACTTGCGATTGGTTCTGCCCTAGTGAGCAATGTCGTACTGAGTCAATTTCTTGGGCTTTGTCCGTTCCTCGGTGTATCCAAACAAGTAAAGACAGCGGCAGGTATGGGAACAGCTGTTATATTTGTTATTACACTAGCGTCGTTAGTGGCTGGTTTATTTTATAAATTTGTATTGGTGCCATGCAATATTACATATTTACAAACGATTGTATTTATTCTTTTAATCGCAGCACTCGTACAATTTGTTGAAATGTTTTTAAAGAAAAGCATGCCGGCGCTTTATGAGTCACTTGGTGTATATTTACCACTTATTACGACAAACTGTGCCGTGCTTGGTGTAGCACTTACGAATGTTCAAAAATCTTATAGCATATTGGAAAGTGTTGTAAATGGATTTGCAACAGCGTTTGGTTTTACTGTTGCAATTATTATTTTAGCCGGTATTCGTGAGAAAATGGCATACAATGACGTACCGAAGCCTTTTCAGGGTATGCCGATTGTACTTGTAACAGCAGGGCTTATGGCCATTGCATTTTGCGGATTTTCAGGCTTGCTGTAGGAGGATAAGAGAATGAATATGATGAGTATCTTAATAGCTACGGCCATTATTGGTGTCGTTGGTCTGTTTATCGGCCTTTTTTTAGGAGCAGCAGGTATTAAGTTTAAAGTTGACGTGAATGAAAAAGAAGAAGCAATATTAGAAGCTTTACCGGGTGCTAACTGCGGAGGGTGCGGTTACACAGGCTGTTCAGGATTAGCAGCAGCAATTGCAAACAAAGAGGCTCCGGTCAATGGCTGTCCTGTAGGCGGGGAGCTTGTGGGAAAGGCTATTGCAGACATTATGGGGGTAAAGGCAGAGGATAATATAAGAATGACAGCTTTTGTTGCCTGTGCAGGCGATTGTGATAAGGCAGCAACAGATTATGAGTATTCAGGAGTTGAGGATTGCCAAATGGCAGAGTTTCTTCCCAATGGCGGTGAGAAAAGCTGTAATTCCGGCTGTCTCGGATATGGTTCCTGTGTAAAAGCATGTCCGTTTGATGCAATTCATATAGAAAATGGAGTAGCTGTTGTTAATAAAGAGGCATGTAAGGCGTGCGGAAAATGCGTGGCAGCGTGTCCTAAAAATATTATTTCGTTAATACCATATAATAGCCAATATGCAGTTGCCTGTTCTTCCAACGAGAAAGGTCCGATTGTAATGAAGGAATGCCAGGCAGGCTGTATTGGCTGTAGTATATGCGTAAAGCAATGTCAAAGTGATGCGGTAACAGTTGAAAACTTTTTAGCAAAAATTGATCAGCAGAAATGCACCTCCTGTGGCGCATGTGCCGAGAAATGCCCAAAGAAAACTATTTTGATGGTTAATTAAAGTTAAAATTGAAAAGAATATATATATAAACGTTTAGGGCTTTGGTGCTGGTTGTCGGCATAGAGGGCGGCTCTCCCTGCCAATGTTTTGAAATCCCGTTTTTCTGGGCATTGCAATGAGCCCTTAAGCGTAAAAGCATGTGCAGCAGTGGCTTTCATGCTTTTAAAAGCTGCTTAAGGTCTCATTTCCATAGAAAAGAGGGCTTTCAAAACACCGGCAGGGAGAACCGCCCTCCAAGCCGTCAACCAAAAAATAAGCTCTTAAATGTTTAAGAGTAGGACAAAAAGACAAAAAGATTAAAAGAGTAAAGGACTAAAAGAGCTAAAGATAAAAAGATTAGAAGATTTATAAGATAATAAGAGAGTGAAGGAGAAGGGTATGAAGACAACTAGTTTATGGGAGAAGTATACGGAGGAGCAGTTAATTGAGGTTGAGAAATTGAGTGCTTCTTATCGTAGATTTTTGGATCTGGGAAAGACAGAGAGAGAATGTGTCCATATTATCGTAAATCAAATTGAAAAAGAGGGATATGTGGAGCTTGAAAAATTAAAACAGCAAAAGAAGAAGCTTCAAGCAGGAGATAAAGTCTATGCTGTTAATATGGATAAAAATATTATACTGTTTCAGATAGGGACCAAGCCTTTAGAAGAGGGTATCAATATATTAGGTGCCCACATTGATTCGCCAAGACTGGACATTAAGCAAAACCCACTTTATGAAGAAGCAGATTTAGCTTATTTAGATACGCATTACTATGGAGGAATCAAAAAGTATCAATGGGTAACAATTCCTTTGGCACTGCATGGGGTTGTAGTTAAAAAAGATGGTACAACAGTGATTATTAATATTGGTGAAGAAGAGGATGATCCGGTGTTTTTTGTTTCCGATCTATTGGTTCACTTATCCGGTGAGCAGATGGAGAAGAAAGCAAATAAGGTAATTGAAGGGGAAGCGCTTGATATTATTGTTGGAAATAAGCCGTTAAAGAATGAAGAAAAGGACAAAGTGACAGCAGGTATCCTTCATATATTAAAGCAAACATATGATATAGAAGAAGACGACTTTATTTCAGCTGAATTGGAGGTCGTTCCGGCGGGAAAAGCAAAAGATGCTGGTTTTGACAGAAGCATGATTTTGGCATATGGACAGGATGATAGAGTATGTGCATATAGTTCTCTTGAAGCAACGTTGAATGTTTCCAATGTAACACGCACAGCTTGCTGTATTCTTGTCGATAAAGAAGAAATAGGCAGCGTTGGTGCCACCGGGATGAAGTCTAAGTTTTTTGAGAATTGTGTCGCAGAAGTTATGGAACTTACAGATGGTTTTAAAGAATTGTCTTTAAGGAGGTGTCTTGCTAATTCCAGAATGCTTTCATCAGATGTGGGAGCCGGTTTTGATCCAAGCTTTGCTTCAAGCTTTGATAAGAAAAATGTTGCTTATTTAGGGCATGGTATGATATTCAAAAAATATACCGGTGCAAGGGGTAAATCGAGTTCTAATGATGCAAATGCGGAATATATTGGTTTTTTACGTAGAATCATGGAAGAAGCAGACGTTAGTTTTCAAACAGCGGAGCTTGGAAAGGTAGATGCAGGCGGCGGCGGTACAATTGCCTATATCCTTGCTCGATATGGAATGAATGTAATCGATTGTGGTGTGCCGGTACTAAATATGCATGCACCTTTTGAGGCAACTAGTAAAGCCGATTTGTATGAAGTGAAAAGAGGATATGAAGCGTTTTTAAAAACAGAATAAGAAAGAGGACTGTCCCATCACATAAAAACCCGCACTATTTTGTGCGGGTATCATATATTTTGTAGTCTTTCATAACAAATATTGCTTCCACGTCATCAAGGCTTTCGATTAGTCTTTTTGCATGTTCAAATCCCAGAGCAAGGCAGGTGGTACTTAGTCCATCTCCGTCAGTGGAAGAAGCGGACAAAATAGTTACAGAGAGTAAGGAGTTATCAACAGGGTAACCGGTATTCGTGTCTAGAATATGATGATAAATATTATCATTAAATGCAAAATAACGCTCATAAATTCCACTTGTAACAACAGAGCCATCCGAAGTATTTATTTTCATAAGATAGCTTCCGTGCTCGTCAAAGGGTTTTTGAATTCCAATTTGAAAGGCACTGCCATCTGGTTTTGAACCGATAGTTATAACATTGCCGCCAAGATTAATTAAAGCACTTGTAACACCATTTTTCTTTAAGTATTCTTTTAGCAAATCAGCGATATATCCCTTTGCAATAAAACCAAGATCAACAGAAGATTCTGAGTCAGCCAGACGAGCCGAAAGGTTAGTAGAATCTAATTCTAATGCTTTATAATTCACATGAGTAAGGGCTGTTTCCAGCATTTTATCTTTTGGCAGTCCATTTTCTCCGGTAAAATCCCATAAATCTTTAACCGGAGCAATCGTAAGATCTATTTTGCCATCTGTTAACTCACAATAGTAAAGAGCCTCTTTTAATAGGTGAAATGTATTCTTAGATAGTTCTATCCACTTTCCGTCACTGTGATTTAAATTCCAAATTTCAGTGCCTTCGATTGTTTTGCTAAATTTTCCTTCCAATTCCTCACATAATGAAACGGCCCCGGCAGTGAGTTCCTCTTTGCGCTTTAATACTTCTTTTTTAGAAAGAGATAAATCAGTATCAAGTTCATAAACAGTAATGTTAATAACCGTATTTAAGGCATAAGCTGTTTTTGAAACAGGCTCAGTTTCTTGTGATAGACTACAGCCTGTAATAAGTAGAGGCAAACAAAAAAATATCAGAAATAAAGCCGGAATAAAATATTGAAAGCTAACTTTAGCTGTTTTGTTGTTCATAAGAAATAAATCCTTCCATAAAGATATATAAGTGATTTTATGATTGTTATTGCTTGCTGTCAATATTGAAATGGAGGCGGATAATAAAAAACTGAATTTACCAGTTTCAAGAAGTGATAAATTATGCTAAACTTATGATGATATATCGTGTTGTATAAAGAAAGTTTTTTAGATGGGAGTATAATATGGGCTTAACCGATGATTTTAACAGCGATGATAATAAAACCGGTCTGCCGGTTGTATATATGTCTGTAGGTGTCATTAGCTTTATTATTTTAATTGTAGTGATTGTACTTATGGTTAACAAAGAAAATAGTTACAGCAGTGAGACTAAGGAAAAAGCGAAACAGAATATGAACATTACGGAAACGGATGGAGAAGTATCCGGGGATGAACTTATATTAGGTGATTCAGCACTCACCTCGGACCAGCTCGATTTCTGGGATATGTACAGAGAAGAAAGCAGTGGCTTAAAAGATAAAAAAACCATTTCAGATAACAGCTATGAGGCGAAGGCATCTAAGCTGCGAGAACAGGAAGAAGGCGAAGATTTATCGGATGGCGGCACGAAGACAAAAGTAACACTCCCTGATGGAAGTGAAGAGTGGGTCATGATTAATGCATACATACCTAAAAATAAGTATGACTATACCGGACTTGTCTATCAGGAGCCGATTATGAAATATTATGAAGATGGCAATAAAATTTCTTATGCAGGTGTAACAGTCAGTCAAGAAAGTGGTACGGTTAACTTTAGCCAGCTAAAAAGTGCCGGAATTGATTTTGTTATGCTGCGTGTCGGGGGCAGAGGCTATAGTACCGGTGAAGTGACTTTAGATGAAAATTTTACAACGAATATGACCAATGCGAAAGCGGCAGGATTAAAAGTAGGAGTGACATTTTTTTCTCAGGCGATTACATCGGATGAAGCAATCGAAGAAGCGGATCTTGTTTTAGCAAATCTTTTGGAAAATCCGCCGGATTATCCGGTTGTATTTGATATGGAACAAATTAGCAATGATTCGGCCAGGACAGATAATTTAAATAAGATGCAGCTAACTGAAATTGCAAGGGTTTTTTGTGACAGAATAGCTGAAGCCGGATATACACCGATGATATATGGAAATAAATATTGGCTTTTGCGTAAATTGGATTTAACGAAGCTGATTAAATATGAAATCTGGCTTGACCAGAATGAGGATGTTCCAGACTATCCTTATAAATTTTCTATTTGGCAATATAAAAATAATGAAAAGATTTCAGGAATTTCCGGTGATGCAGAACTGAGTGTATCCTTTGTAAATTATAATATGCGTTAAAAAATAATACTTGCAATAAACAAAATGTTTATTGCAAGTATTATTTTGGTGTATAGTTTAATATCTTATTTGAAATTTTTATTTTAGAATATATTTCTGCATATTGCAAGGCGGAAAATGATTCGACGAAATTAATTGGAAAGGCTTTATTCACCCCGCGCTTTTTTAAAATATCAACGGCTTTATTATAAGCTATCGCAGCAGTCTCTTCGCTTTTATAAGTTCCAACTTGATAATCCCCGTTAATATGAATTTTTACTTTATAACGTATTTGATTTTTTTGCATTACCTTTGATACACCATAGTAGCGATTGATAATCACAATATTCTCATATCGAAAATCAGTGTCATTATCATTTTTAAAATGATAATCTCTTCCTTTCACCGCATAATTTCTTATTCCATAACGGTTAAGTATATTAACTTGCATGCCATAATCGGAAACAAAATAATGTCCCCCGCGTATCATAATTTTACGGTTAGAATAGTAGAAAAGATCATCGATATCAAAGGTTAGAACAAAGCTTTTATTTATATAGTAATGAAAAAAACGCTTATATAAATAAATCGGAGTTCCGAAATAGAGACCATTATCTCTAAAATTTAATAGTATTACGGTTTTATCATTGGATAGAAAGGATGGGGTATAAGTATCAATTGTCAATGTAAAATCTGTAAGCAGACGGGAAGCTTCTAGATAAGCACAATGTGCCAGGGGGGCTTCCATATAGCTGCCAAGACTTATATGCTTTGATTTATGTGTGATGGAGCTGCGGTAATAAATAGAACCATCTTTTTTTTGCGCCTTAAAAACACCCTTTAGATTAGCCATGATTATCCTTTCTATTTCCTTTCTATTTTACCAATAAAAAAATCAAAATTCCCCTTAAAAATTATCAATTTATAATTACTTACTTTATTTAATTATCGCAAATTTTGACATAAAAATCAAATTTAATTTAGGCTTTTCACGATTTGTATATAAATATGTCGACAAAAAAATTACTGGTAAATACAGGGAAAACTTGTCCTTGACATGTAAAAAATCAAAAATTAAGTATTTTTTCTAAGTTTACTGTATAGACTAATGAATGAGTTATTACAAAACTATTACAACATGTAAAATTAATTTCTGGAAGATTTCAATTTAGTTACAAAATTATTTGTTTTTGGATTGATCTTAAGGAGGTACACAATGAAACAAAAAGGAAGAAGAAAAGAGATTGCTGCTCAATTGGATTTTAGAAGCAGAATCGAAAAAATAGAATTAGCGATTCTATGCAGAAGAAAACGATATCAAAAGAATTTTTTCAAAGATAGAATGGCAAAATTTGTTATGATGGCAGAAATGGTATTACTTTTAGGTTTTCTGATTTATCGGCCACTGACACAAAACTCCTTCATAGAAGCAGTAAAATGGATAGAAAATTTAGAAGAGAGCAAGGATGAGTACACTCTGATTACAAGTCAATATGAAACTAGGCTCAGCCAGGCAGTTTCGAAGCCAAGAATTATTGATGAGGAAATGCTGAAAAGAGAAAAGAAGTATTATTTAGCAGAAGACGATTATAACACGCTCTTGCGTATTGTTGAAGCAGAGGCATCCGGTGAAGGTGAAAACGGAAAATTATTAGTGGCAAATGTTATATTAAACCGTGTCAACAGCAAAAAATTTCCGAATAATGTAACAGAGGTGGTATTTCAGAGAAGCGGCGGAAAAACTCAATTTGCCCCGACGAGGGACGGAAGATTTTATAGTGTGAGGATATCACAGGAAACAATCAATGCAGTAGAAAGGGCTATTTACGGAGAAGACATTTCAGGGGGAGCTCTTTATTTTGTTGCTGCACATAAAGCGGCATCAGATAAGGTCAGTTGGTTTAGAAACAAGCTGACTTATGTATGCACTTATGGAGGACATGAATTTTACCGATAGAACTTTCCACCATTTTCTTGCAACCGCAAATATCTTGTGGTAAAATAATCAATGATATTATTAAAACTAAATGTGATATCATCTGAGAAAGGAAAATGTGAGGATAACAGCATGGAAATTATGTATAAAAGTACGAGAAGTGAAGGTGAACAAGTAACCGCTTCAAAGGCTATTTTAAAAGGATTAGCAAATGACGGCGGTCTTTATGTACCAAATCAGATTCCAAAGCTTTCACTTACTATGAAGCAGCTTGGTCATATGACATATCAAGAAATTGCATATGAGGTTATGAAGCTGTTTTTGACAGATTTTACGGAAGAGGAGTTGAAAAGCTGTATTAACAAAGCTTATGACAACAAATTTGATGTAAAAGAAATTGCACCTTTAGCTGAGGCAGATGGTGTTTATTATTTGGAATTATTCCATGGTGCGACGATTGCATTTAAAGATATGGCATTATCAATACTGCCGCATCTGCTTACGACTTCAGCAAAGAAAAATAATGTAACAAATGAAATTGTCATTTTAACAGCTACATCAGGTGATACAGGAAAAGCAGCACTGGCAGGCTTTGCTGATATACCGGGAACCAAAATCATTGTGTTTTATCCTAAAAATGGTGTCAGCCCGATACAGGAAAAGCAGATGGTGACACAAAAGGGTAACAATACGCACGTCGTTGGTATTCATGGCAATTTTGATGATGCCCAGACGAGTGTGAAGCAGCTCTTTTCGGACGAAGCGCTGGAAAAAGAGATGAAGGAAAAGGGCTTTCAATTTTCTTCTGCTAACTCTATCAATATCGGACGTCTTATTCCTCAAGTAGTTTATTATGTGTATGCGTATGCAAAGCTATTAGAGCAGGGCAGGGTATTAGAAGGAGAGGCCATTAATGTTGTTGTGCCAACAGGTAACTTTGGTAATATATTAGCAGCATTTTATGCAAAAAATATGGGAGTACCAATTGCAAAATTAATTTGTGCTTCCAATGATAATAAAGTATTGTATGACTTTTTTCAAACAGGTATTTATGATAAAAACAGAGAGTTTATCTTAACAGCATCTCCGTCTATGGATATATTGATTTCCAGTAATTTAGAACGTTTGATTTACAAAGCAGGCGATGAGAATCCTGAGGAAAATGCAAATAGAATGGCTTCCTTAGCAAAAAACGGCTCCTACAAGATTACTGCTGATATGAAAAAACAGCTTGCTGATTTTGAAAGCGGGTATGCAGCCGAAACGGAAATTTTTGAATTTATTAAAAGACTTTATGAAGAATGCGGATATGTAATTGATACCCATACAGCAGTGGCAGGCGTTGTATACGAAAAGTACAAAGAAAGTACCGGCGATCATACGAAAACGATGATTGCTTCAACGGCAAGCCCATATAAGTTCACGAGAAGCGTTATGGATGCCATTGATTTAGAATACGATTCGATGAGCGATTTTGAATTGGTTGATGAGCTTTCTAAAATTTCAAATACAGAAGTACCAAAAGCAATTGAAGAAATCCGTTTTGCACCAATATTACATGATACGGTATGTGAAACAAATGAAATGAAAGAAGTTGTTAGGAAATTTCTTAAATTATAAAACAGATACAAAATCCCCTAAGCATTTTACTTAGGGGATTTCTAGTTATATTTTAATAGGAAACGGGGGAAAGATGTTCCTATGAAATATCTTCATAGACTCTGTCTTCGTGAATTGGTTTGTAAGCAGGCCGTATGATTTTACCATTGTTAGCAAGTTCTTCTAAACGATGGGCACTCCAGCCGGCAATACGGGCAATTGCAAAAATCGGAGTATATAACTCACTGGGAAGTCCAAGCATATTATATACAAAGCCAGAGTAAAAGTCTACATTGATGCTGACACCTTTATATATCTGTCGTTCTTCGCCAATCACCTTGGGAGCAAGCTTTTCAACGAGAGAGTAAAGCATAAACTCATTATGAAGACCTTTTTCTTCTGATAGTTTTTCCACGAAATCTTTAAAGATAACTGCACGCGGATCTGATTTAGAATATACAGCATGACCGATACCATATATTAATCCTGAATAATCAAAGGCTTCTTTATGTAATAATTTTCTTAAATAGTCTGAAACTTCTTCTTCGTCTTCCCAGTCAGATACTACTTTTTTCATCTCCTCAAACATTTGCACTACTTTAATATTTGCACCGCCGTGGCGGGGTCCTTTTAAGGAGCCGATTGCCGCAGCAATAACGGAATAAGTATCGGTCAGTGTAGAGGTAACTACGTGAGTTGTAAAGCTTGAGTTATTACCTCCGCCATGTTCCATATGAAGAACTAATGCAATGTCCAAAATACTGGCCTCTAACGGGGTGTAAGAGCTGTCAGGGCGTAATAAGTGCAGGATGTTTTCTGCTGTAGACAGTGCCGGATCAGGTTGGTGGATGAAAAGACTGTTACCATCATGATGGTGGCTGTATGCCTGATACCCATAAATACAAAATAAAGGAAACAGGGATATTAATTGCAGAGACTGCCGAAGTACGTTAGGTATGGATGTGTCATCGGCTCTGTCATCATAAGCATACATTGTCAGCACACTTCTAGCGAGAATATTCATCATATCTTTGCTTGGGGCCTTCATAATGATATCACGTACGAAACTGGTTGGCAGAGTCCGGTAATGAGCAAGAAGCTTGCGGAAAGAAGCTAATTCATCAAGAGTTGGAAGCGCGTCAAATAAAAGTAAATATGTAACCTCCTCAAATCCAAAACGGTTAGCTTTTGTAAAACCAGAAACTAAATCTTTTACGTTATAACCTCTATAAATTAGTTCGCCATGGGTTGGCACGGAAATACCGTCCACTATTTTGCTGGCACGCACATCGGAGATGCGGGTAAGACCTGCAAGAACACCTTTACCGTTTACGTCTCTAAGTCCTCGTTTTACCTCATATCTTGTAAATAGTTCTGTGTCTATTAAACCGGAACCCTTGCTAAGTTCGGCAAGGTGTAAAATTTCGGGAGTAATTTCTGAAAAAGAGTTGTGTTCCATATTTTCTCCACCTTTCTAATTTGTTTTATAAGTATCCCAAAGGATGCCTAACTAGCATAAAAATCCCTTTGAGTCAATATGCTCCGTGAGCAGTGAATGAAGTTGTAAATGGGTTGCAATGTCAGACGTTACTAAGTATCTAACTTGACATAACTGGCTGAAAAGTTTTAGATTGAACTGCTGATTGAGATGTAATCCACAATAAATATACCATGGAAATAGGTTTGTGAGCAAGCAAATTTGTAAAAAGTTTTTAAAAAATTCATAGATATTTAACAAAAAATCACAAACTATATTATAATTTTCTAGATTTTTTTGGCAAATTGTTTTATGATTATGAAGTAAATAATTACTTAGCAGAGAGGAGAGTATTTATGCAAACAAAAGACATATTAAAACATATAGACCATACGCAGCTGAAACCATTTGCAGCGTGGGAGGATATACAAAGGTTATGCGAGGAAGCAATTAAAATGGAAGCGGCATCGGTATGTATTCCGCCGTGTTATATTAGAAGGGTGAAAAAAACTTTTGGCAGTCAGTTGACAATTTGTACGGTAGTTGGCTTTCCGCTTGGTTACAGTGTGCTTGAAGCAAAGCTGAGTGAGACAAGAGAAGCAATTTTAGATGGCGCGGAAGAAATTGATATGGTCATTAACATTAGCGACGTTAAAAATGGTGATTTCGATAAAGTGCAAAGAGAAGTCATTACATTAAAGAAAGAATGCGGCAACCGTATTTTAAAGGTGATTATAGAGGCCTGTTATCTGACAGAGGAAGAAAAGATTAGACTTTGTCAAATTATTACCGATGCCGGAGCCGACTATATCAAAACATCGACAGGATTTGGAAGTGCCGGAGCTGACTTAAAGGATATTGCCTTATTTAAAGAGCATATTGGTGATGCGGTGCGGATAAAGGCGGCAGGCGGTATCCGGACTAAGGACCATATCGAAGCATTTTTAAAGGCAGGCTGTGAAAGAATCGGAAGCAGTGCTGCTCATACACTATTTACCGAGTAAATTATAGATTGGAGAATTTAAAATATGACTGCTCATCAAAATAAATTTGTAAAAAGACTAAATAAATTGAGACAAGCGATGCGTGAGCAAAATGTGGATATGTATTTAGTGCTGACAGAAGATTACCATAATTCAGAATATGTGCATGATTATTTTAAGGTAAGAGAGTATTTAACGGGTTTTACAGGTTCAAACGGTACTTTGCTTGTTACAATGGATGAGGCGCTTTTGTGGACGGACGGCAGATATTTTATTCAGGCAGAAAGAGAGTTGGCGGGCAGCCAAATAAGACTGTGTAAGTCACAAGAGCCGGGTGTTCCAACTGTGGAGCAATATTTAGAGGCCCATATAGAAACCAATCAAGTGCTTGGTGTAGACGGAAGCTGTATCTCTTATGAATACAGTTTAAAGCTTGACGAAGCATTATATAAAAAAGGGGCCAAATTTCAATATAAAGTTGACCTTGCCGGTAAAATATGGCAGCTTGACAGAGAAGAAAAACGTTCACAGCTGCCGTGTGAAAAGGTGTTTTTCCTAGATGAATCCTACACGGGTGAATCAGTGACACAAACAATTGAAAAAGTCCGGCAGCAAATAAAAGTGCAAGGATGCCGGGGACTTGTATTAAGCAAGTTAGACGATGTCATGTGGCTTTATCATTTGCGCGGTAGTGATATAGAATGTAATCCAGTGGCACTTAGCTATGCTGTCATTACATTAGAAAATGCCTATTTATTTCTACAGCCGGAGGCAGTTAACGAATCGGTAAGGGAAATTATGAAAGCACAGTCAGTTACGATACTGCCATATGACAGCTTCTTTTCTTTTGTAAAAGATCTGCCAAAGGATGAAAAAGTTATGGCAGCGAAGGAAGAAATCAGTTGTCTGCTTGGCAGGCTTCTTGTGGAACGGACCGATGGATTTATTGATAACAATCCGATTACGCTTTTAAAAGCAGTAAAGTCGATAACCGAGATTCAAAATAGCCGTGAAATTTATATAAAGGACAGTGCTGCGGTTACTAAATTTATTTATTGGCTGAAAGATACGATTGGAAAAGAACCTTTAACGGAATTAAAGGCGGCAAAATATTTAGATGATTTGAGAAAACAAATTCCTGAATTTATCAATTTTTCTTTTCCAACAATCAGTGCTTATGCATCTAATGCGGCAATGATGCATTATCAGGCAGATGAAAAATCAAACGCTCAATTAGAAAGTAAAGGAATGCTGCTTGTCGATTCAGGGGGGCAGTATTATGGCGGTACTACAGATGTCACAAGGACAATTATACTTGGAGAAATCAGTGCTGTCCAAAAACAGCACTTTACAGCAGCAGCGATTGGTATGCTGCGGCTTGCCAATACACAGTTTTTATATGGCTGTACCGGAAGGAATCTGGATATTCTGGCAAGAGAACCGCTATGGAGACTAGGGGTTGATTATAAATGCGGGACAGGGCATGGTATTGGCTATATGTTAAACGTTCATGAAGGACCTCAGAGAATTAGTTATCATTATTCACATGGAGCCAAAGAAGCAATTTTAGAAGAAGGAATGTTTGTGTCGGATGAGCCGGGTGCATATGTAGAAGGCGAATATGGAATACGGACGGAAAATGTTTTATTATGTCAAAAAGCAGATAAAGTTTTAAGCAATCAGTTTATGTGCTTTGAGACATTGACATTTGTTCCAATTGACCGAGAAGGAATTGAAATTGAAATGCTGACGGCTGGTGATAGAGAAAATTTGAATCGCTATCACGAAGCTGTATATGAAAAAATTTCCCCGTTTTTAACAGGAAATGAAAGAGAATGGCTCAAAGAGGCAACCGCTCCGATTTAGTAATTTACCAATTTTTAATATTTTGTTAGATTGACTTTTAACATTGGTTTTGAGATAATAGAACGGATGTGACGAGCTTTATTAGAAATATAACTGAAGAAGCAACCGCAATATGCGGTGTTCATAAATTAATTTTTATTAAGGAGGACTATAAGTATGTCAACAAAAGCGTATTACCCGATAGCCGAGATTGGTGCTGGAAAAACTGGTTTTTCCAAGACACGTTCCATAATTGAAGCTGCTTTCTACGGAAATAATGTAGTAAAAGTAAACACTTTGAAAGAGGCTTATGAATTAGCTAAAAATTCACCGGGAACAGTTGTAACTGATATGCCAATTAAAGATGGTGAAACATTTGGACTTGAAAAAGATGCAAAAGTTCTTTTATTTAATGATGGCGCTGTAACCGGCCGTTATGCAGCAGCACGCCGCATTAAAGGTGAGCCTGGTGTAGATGATAAGAAGCTTGATAAAGTCGTAATGGACGCTGTTTATGAAGCACGTTGGAAAATCATGTATCATGCAGAGGTTTATGTTGGTCTTGATCCAGAATTTATGGTAAAGGCTCATCTTCTTATTCCGGAAGGTGAAGAGAACGTTATGTACTCTTGGATGTTAAACTTCCAGTATATGTCTGATGAATATGTTAAAATGTACAAAAACTCTAAGGCGGTTGGTGATGGAAAAGAAGCTGATATTTATATTTTCTCCGATCCACAGTGGTTCCCGGGTGAACGCCCTGATGTAGACTACAGCTGTTTAAGCGATCCGCTGACACTTTGTTATTTTGATACCGATCAAAACTGTGCTGCAATCTTAGGTATGAGATACTTTGGTGAGCACAAAAAGGGTACACTTACAATGGCTTGGGCGATTGCAAACAGAAATGGTTATGCATCATGTCATGGCGGCCAAAAAGAATATACATTAGCAGATGGTTCTAAATATGTAGCATCTGTATATGGTTTATCAGGCTCCGGTAAGTCGACACTTACACATGCAAAGCATGACGGAAAGTATGACATTAAAGTTCTTCATGATGATGCATTTATTATAAATACAGATACATGTGCTTCTATCGCATTAGAGCCGACATACTTTGATAAGACCGCTGACTATCCTACAGGCTGTGCAGATAATACATATCTGCTTACAGCGCAGAACTGTTCTGCAACGTTAGACGAGGATGGCAAGGTTCAGTTAGTAACAGAGGACATTAGAAATGGTAATGGACGTGCAATCAAATCTAAATTATGGTCTCCAAACCGTGTAGATAAGATTGAAGCTCCGGTTAATGCCATTTTCTGGATTATGAAAGACCCAACGATTCCACCGGTTGTTAAATTAAAAGGTGCTGCACTGGCATCTGTTATGGGCGCAACTCTTGCGACAAAGACATCTACTGCAGAACGTGTGGCTGCCGGTACAGATTTAAATGCACTTCGCTTCGTACCTTATGCCAACCCATTTAGAACTTATCCATTAGTAAATGATTATGAAAAGTTCAAAAAATTGGTTGATGAAAAGAATGTAGATTGCTACATTATCAATACCGGTGACTTTATGGGCAAAAAGGTTCAGCCAAAGGATACTTTAGGTATTCTCGAGACAATCGTTGAAGGCAAAGCTTCATTCAAGCAATGGGGCCCATTCACTGATATCGAAATTATGGATTGGGAAGGATTTGTACCAAACTTAGGCGATAAGGAATATGTCAGCCAGTTACAGGCTCGGATGCAGGATCGTGCCAAGGCAGTTGCAGACTTCGCTGTTAAAAAGGGCGGATATGACAAGCTTCCGGACGAGGCAGCAGCAGCGCTTGAGAAGATTGTATCTGAGGCAGCTTCTTTATAATTAAATAAATTTAGCATGCAGGTTCATATTGCTTCTAGTCATGTAATATAATAATAATGAAAGACTCTTAGGTATACCTAGGGGTCTTTCTTATTAGGAGTAATATAATGTTATTTTTATAAAATTAAATATGGTAAAAAATACAGTTGTAATTTAGGGAGTTTTTGAGTATAATAAAGTTATCCTGAAATGTACGATAACTCTTGTTATTTTGAACCTACAGTTACTTTAAACGGGATTCCTATATTGGCACGTAGATGTCAGGCCTTCATTATGCAGAGGAAGGCAGAAGCGTTGTCCGCGGTAACCCACCTAGCATTTGCTAGGAGTCAAAATACAAGAACCGGCATTTCGGGTAATTAATAAGAGAACTGCGAAAGTTTTTCTCTTGTTATAAAAAACAGTCCTTAATTTTTTTAGGGACTGTTTTTTGATAGTAGAAAAAATGATAGGGGAAATTTTGTGAGTAGAAAGAAAAAAGAAGCATATTTAAATTACCTTAAAAAGTTAATCATTATACTTATAATTTTGGCGGTCATAGTAGTCATAATAGCTGGCGGCTTACATAAATTAACAAAAACCAAAAAGGGAACCGAAGAACAAAGCAAGGAAGAAATAGTAAAACTAAAACCGCCGGTTCACGAGCTTAATAAAGTATGGGTAGAAGGAAATGACGAGGATATCATTACGATACGATATAAAAATCGTTCCATTAAGCTACAAAAAAACAATGTAAATTTTGAGGATAGACAGATACTTGCTGATGTTGTGATGTCAGAAGGTAAGGTAATCTCCATTACGCCATTTACCAAAAAAATAAACGGCAAGCTTCTAAGCATTCAAAGCGGGTTCATCGAATTAGAAGGCAAGGGAAGGTTTTCTTATGATACTGATTTGCAGGTATATAAGCTTTATGGAGATTTAGAAGAATACTCGATTGAAAATTTAAAAATTGGGTATGATTTTACTGACTTTGTTTTAGACGGTGAGACAATAATCGGTGCGTTAGTGACTAGAGAAGAAAAAATGGAAAATATTCGTGTGCTCATTAAAACAACTGATTTTGGAAATAGCTGTCATGAAGAAGTGAGCTTTAGTGTAGATACTTCTTTTGTATTACGTTCCGGTGAGCAAGAGAAAGAATATAGTGCCGGTGAGAAAGTGAGTTTAACGGTGGACAGCCCGCTTTTTATTTCGGATAGAATCATTGTAGAACCAGCGGCGCTTACTGCTAAGACAACTCTCGATTCCGTAGGCAGAAGCCAGGGGGTACCATCTTATCGGGGGAAACTCGAAATAGAAAAAACAGAGGCAGGATTAGTGGTAGTGAATGAACTGCTTCTTGAGGAATATTTATATTCGGTGGTACCGAGTGAAATGCCTTCGTCTTATCCAATAGAAGCACTAAAGGCGCAGGCAGTTTGTGCCAGAACCTATGCTTATCGGCATATGCTTAAGTCAAGCTTGAAGGAATATGGGGCACATGTTGATGATAGTACTGTCTTTCAAGTTTATAATAATATAATTGAAAGTGACACGGCATTGCAGGCTGTCAGGGAAACAAGTGGACAGCTGGCAGTATTAGGTGAAGAACCTGTAGATACTTATTTTTATTCTACATCGTGTGGATATGGAACCGATATGGGCGCATGGAAAGAAAGTATTAGTGCGAGTGAGGAATATTTAGCAGCAAAGCATATCAACAGCAAGGAAGTGCTTAGTACGATGTCACAGGAGGACTTTTTACTACAGGAATCAACACCGGAACAGAGAGAGCAGGCGTTTGCAGCATTTATTTCTTCAACTGATAGTTCGGATTTTGAACAGAAGGAAGGCTGGTATCGTTGGAATTATGAAACCGAGCTAAACGAAGAGCTTTTGCTGGAAAAATTGAAGACCCGCTACCAAATGAGGCCAAAACAGGTCTTAACTAAAACGAAAAACGGAAAATTTGTATCGAAAGAGATAAAAAAGCTTGGAACTGTAAAGAATATTACTGTATTAAAAAGAAGCAGCGGCGGTGTGATTAAAGAGCTGCTGATTGAAGGAACAAAGAAAACCTATAAAATAATATCCGAAAATAATGCCAGATATATACTGGCAAATGAGGCAGACAAGGTGCTCCGCCAAACCGGAGATCAGGTTGCAATAAATGGAATGCTTCCAAGTGCCTTTGCAGTAATAGAAGTTATCATGGATGAAGATGATAATGTAGTACAGTATCACGTAAAGGGCGGCGGCTTTGGTCATGGCATCGGAATGAGTCAAAATGGAGCGAGAGCAATGGCAGATGGCGGCTATACGTATGAACAGATTGTTTCTTTCTTTTATAATGGTGTAACGGTGAGGCAGGAGAGTGAGTAATGTTTAAAAAGCTATATATTTTGTTCAGAGAGTTTATGAAACAAATCAATGATAATCATGTAAGTGCATATGCATCAAGTGCAGCATTTTTTATGTTTTTGTCTTTAATACCAATGCTGCTGCTGTTATGCTCCATACTTCCGTATACACCTATATCCGAGGCTAACTTAATGAATGCTCTTGTTCAGATTTTGCCGGATAGTATTGATCCGCTGGCAGTTCGATTTGTTTCAGAAGTATATGGTAAATCAGAAACCTTATTATCGGTAACAGCAATTATTACAATGTGGTCAGGTGCAAGAGGAATTTGGGCGCTAACACGGGGTCTTAATGTCATTAATCGTGTGCGTGATCCACATGGATATTTTTTTCTTAGACTGCGCTCCTGCATTTATACACTTATTTTGCTTGTATCTATTATTCTGGCAATGGCATTGATGGTATTTGGTGATAGTATTAACACTTTTGTGCGCACAGCAGAACCAAACAGTTTATATTTTATGGATTTTATTATGAGTTTGAAATTTCTTATTATCTTGTTACTGCTTTTTATTTTCTTTATGTTCTTATTTACGTGGCTGCCGGATGAGCGGCAGAGGTGGTATACTCAAATTCCAGGGGCGGCCTTTTCAAGTTGTGTTTGGGTAACCTTTTCGTGGGGCTTTTCGCTTTATTTGGAATACTCCAATGGTTACTCCATGTATGGAAGCCTTGCAACAATTATTATCCTGATGCTTTGGCTGTACTGTGCAATGTATATTGTACTAATTGGAGCAATGCTGAATCGCTTTTTGATGCCGGCTAATTTGTTTATGTGGAAAAAAAGAAGACAAGAAAATAAAAGAAGGAGAGAGGAAAGTAAAAGTTAGATAAAAACAAGTGAATTGCCTTGACAATCTGATTTTCTCATATTAATATAATGAATAGATATAAAAATGCAGTGACAGTGTTAAGTAGAGATACATTTTCCGTCAGAGAGAGGAAGTCATCGGCTGTAAGCTTCCTTAGGTTCAGATGTAAATCGAATTTCCCACTTGAGCAGTCTGGTTGAATGAATCAGTAGACCGGAACGGTTTGTGCACGTTAAGCAAGTATGAGAGCCTATGCCTTGCATAGGAATGTGGGTGGTACCGCGGAGAATATTCGTCCCTTACAGTGAAAGCTGTAAGGGCTTTTTTGTGTCCTGCAAAGAAAAGAAAAGGAGATAAGTGATGAAAGAAAAATTAAAACAAATTAAAGCAGAAGCCTTGAAGCAAATTGAAGCTTCCGATGCGCTGGAAAAGTTAAATGATGTCAGAGTGAACTTTTTAGGCAAAAAGGGTGAGCTGACGGCAGTATTAAAGAGCATGAAGGAAGTGGCACCAGAGGATCGGCCAAAGGTTGGACAGCTTGTGAATGAAACCAGAGAGCAGCTTGAAGAAGTACTTGAGCAGGCCAAGATTAGGATGGAAAGAATTGCCAGGGAAATTCAAATGAAAAAAGAAGTAATTGATGTGACACTTCCGGCTAAAAAAAATATAATCGGACATCGCCATCCCAATACAATTGCAATGGAGGAAGTGGAACGGATATTTCTTGGGATGGGATATGAGGTTGTGGAAGGTCCGGATGTTGAGACCGATTATTATAATTTTGAGGCTTTAAATATTCCGGCAGACCATCCGGCTAAGGATGAACAGGATACTTTTTATATTAGTGGTGATTTTTTACTGAGAACTCAAACATCAGGCACCCAGGTTCATGAAATGGAAAAGGGAAAGCTGCCAATTCGTATGATTGCTCCGGGTAGAGTGTTTCGTTCGGATGAAGTAGATGCAACCCATTCTCCATCCTTTCATCAGATTGAAGGACTGTTAATTGATAAGCATGTAACATTTGCTGATTTAAAAGGAACGTTAGCTGAGTTTGCAAAAGAACTTTTTGGAGAGGATACAAAGGTAAAATTCAGACCGCATCACTTTAACTTTACAGAGCCGAGTGCTGAAGTAGATATTTCATGCTTTAAATGCGGCGGAAGCGGATGTCGCTTTTGCAAAGGCACCGGATGGATAGAGATTTTAGGATGCGGAATGGTACATCCGAATGTTCTGCGTATGAGCGGTATTAATCCAGAGGAATATTCGGGCTTTGCATTTGGTATGGGACTGGAAAGAATTGCGCTTTTAAAGTATGAGATTGACGATATGCGCCTTCTGTATGAAAATGATGTGCGTTTCTTAAAACAATTCTAAAACATAAAAGAAAGGATTTATTAAAATATGAATACAGCATTATCATGGATTAAAGCATATGTACCGGAGCTTTCCTGTACAGATCAGGAATTTACGGATGCGATGACATTATCCGGTACAAAGGTAGAAACCTTTGAAAGATTAGACAAGAATTTAGAGAAGATTTATGTAGGACAAATAGAAGCAATTGAAAAACATCCGGATGCCGATAAGCTAATTATCTGCCAGGTGAATCTTGGCGATAAGAAGCTGCAGATTGTAACCGGGGCGCCAAACGTAAAAGTTGGAGATAAAGTACCGGTTGTCATTGACGGTGGCAAGGTTGCAGGCGGACACAACGGTGAAGCGCTTACGGAGGAAGGTATTACAATTAAAAACGGTAAGCTTCGCGGAGTGGAGTCTTTTGGCATGATGTGCTCGATTGAGGAGCTTGGCTCTAGTAAAGAAATGTATCCTGAGGCACCGGAGGATGGAATTTACATTTTTTCAGATGACACCGAAGTAGGTGCGGATGCTGTTGAAGCTTTGGGGCTGCGTGATACTGTATTTGAATTTGAAATTACATCGAATCGTGTTGACTGCTACAGCGTACTTGGGGTGGCAAGAGAAACAGCGGCTACCTTTAAAAAACCATTTGCAGCTCCGAAGGTAGAGGTAAAGGGAAATGGTGAGAAGGTAGAAGATTATATTCAGATTGAAGTATTAGACAAAGAGCTCTGTCCTCGTTATTGTGCCAGAGTATGTACAAATATTAAAATCGAACCATCTCCTAAATGGATGCAGAGAAGATTAGCAGCAAGCGGAATACGTCCGATTAATAACCTGGTTGATATTACAAACTATGTCATGGAAGAGTATGGCCAGCCAATGCATGCTTATGACCTCAGTTCAATTGCCGGAGGTAAAATTATTGTAAGGCGTGCCAATGACGGAGATGAATTTCAGACACTTGACGGTCAAATCCGTAAATTAGATAAAGAAATGCTGATGATTTGTGATGGTGAAAAAGAAGTGGGAATTGCCGGAATTATGGGCGGTGAAAACTCCAAGATAACAGATGATGTAAAGACCGTGCTGTTTGAAGCAGCAACCTTTCACGGCGCAAATATTCGTAAATCGGCAAAACGCCTTGGTCTTCGGACCGATGCGTCCGGTATTTTTGAAAAAGGTCTGGACCCACATAATGCACAAGCCGCAATAGATAGAGCCTGTCAGTTAATTCAGGAATTAGGCTGCGGTGATGTTGTTGATGGTACCGCAGATGTATGTGCTTTGTTAAAAGAAGAGAACCGTATTCCTTTTTCACCGGAAAAAATTAATCATTTACTTGGAACTGATATTTCCAAAGAAGAAATGATTGAACTTTTACAACGTTTGGAATTGAAATTAGAAGGTGAAGAAATTGTAATACCGTCTTTTCGTCAGGATTTAGAGGGAATTGCTGATATTGCAGAAGAGGTTGCAAGATTATTTGGTTATGATAAAATTCCGGCTACGCTTCCAAGCGGTCAGGCAACTGTTGGTAAGCTTCCGTTTAAGCTTAGAATTGAAGAAAAAGCAAAAGACATTGCAGAATACTGCGGTT
>CAYPIB010000002.1:0-49530 GCA_964410675.1 uncultured Roseburia sp. | reverse complement strand
TGAGGCAACCGCAGGCAAATTGACCTACAAGCTTCGCGTAGAGCAGCTTGTAAGAAATACAGCAGAATTCTGTGGTTTTTCTCAAGCTATGACCTATTCCTTTGAAAGTCCAAAGGTTTTTGATAAAATATTACTCGAAAAAGAGGATATACTTAGAAATGCGATTGTCATTGCCAATCCTCTCGGTGAAGATTTTTCTATTATGAGAACGATTTCTTTAAATGGTATGCTGACATCTTTGGCAACGAATTATAATCGCCGGAATAAAGATGTTCGTTTATATGAGCTGGGAAATATTTATTCGCCAAAGGCGCTGCCACTGACACAATTACCGGATGAGAGAATGCAGTTTACACTTGGAATGTATGGAGAAGGTGATTTCTTTACGATGAAGGGTGTTGTCGAAGAATTTTTTGATGCAGTTGGAATGACGGCAAAGGCAGAATATAATCCGGATGCAGGCAAAACATTTTTACATCCGGGAAGACAGGCAAGTATTATATATAAAGGCAAAACAGTTGGATATCTTGGTGAGGTACATCCGGAGGTTTGTGACAACTATTCCATCGGTACAAAAGCTTATATTGCAGTACTGGATATGCCTGAAGTCGTACCATTTGCATCGTATGACCGTAAATATCAAGGCTTAGCAAAATATCCGGCAGTCAATCGTGATATTTCTATGGTAGTACCAAAAGAAATTTTAGCGGGCCAGATTGAGGCGGTAATTGCACAGCGCGGCGGTAAAATTTTAGAATCCTATCAGTTATTTGATATCTATGAAGGTACTCAGATTAAGGAAGGGTTTAAATCGATTGCGTATTCCATTACTTTCCGTGATAAGGAAAGAACGTTAGAGGATTCCGATGTAAATAGTGCAATGAAAAAGATTTTAAATGGCTTACAGTCACTCGGAATTGAGCTTAGGCAGTAATATTGTTTTAAGTTACCATTAAATTTAGGCAATTGCGAAACCATAATATTATAGAAAGGACAGGGATGTATACCCCTGAAATTATTATGGAACAAATAAAAAAATCGGATTTTAATTTTAGTTTACCGGCGGAGTTAATTGCACAGGACCCTTTAGCAGATAGAAGCAGTTCCAGACTTTTAACATTGGACAAAAAAACCGGAGCAGTCGGTCATCATGTGTTTAAAGAGATTATTTCTTATTTAAATGAGGGAGATTGTCTTGTCTTAAATGACACAAAGGTGATTCCGGCCCGCCTAATGGGGGTCAAGGAAGATACCGGTGCGTTGGTTGAGGTACTGCTGTTAAAAAGGAAAGAAAATGATTGCTGGGAGGCACTTGTTAAGCCAGGTAAGAAAGCCAGACCTGGTGCTAGGCTTGTATTTGGCGATGGTATTTTAAAGGCAGAGGTTTTAGAAATACTTAAAGAGGGTAATCGTTTCATCAAGTTTACTTATGATGGTATTTTTGAAGAGGTGCTGGATGAATTAGGTGAAATGCCTCTGCCGCCTTATATTACACATAAATTGCAGGATAAGAATCGTTATCAGACTGTATATGCGAAATATGAAGGTTCAGCAGCAGCGCCTACAGCGGGTTTGCATTTTACGAAGGAGCTTCTTACACAGCTTGAGGAAAAAGGAGTTCAGTTAACCTATGTTACACTGCATGTAGGGCTTGGAACTTTTAGACCGGTTAAAGTGGATAATATTTTAGAACACCATATGCATTCAGAATATTATAGTATAAGTAAAGAGGCAGCAAATAAAATTAATGCTGCAAAAAGAGAAGGAAGGCGGATTGTAGCAGTTGGAACGACGAGCTGCCGGACATTAGAAAGTGCGGCCGATTCCCTGGGGATGATTGAAGCAGGATGCGAAAATACCGATATTTTTATTTATCCGGGGTATCAATTTAAAATTGTAGATGCTCTTATTACTAATTTTCATTTACCGGAGTCAACTCTTCTTATGTTGATTTCTGCTTTAGCAGGAAGGGAACATGTGCTGGCGGCATATGAAGAAGCAATAAAGGAAAAATATCGATTTTTCTCTTTTGGAGATGCGATGTTCATTCAATAAGTAGAAGGCCTGAGAAAGTTATCTCAGGCTTTTTAATTAAAAGCCGATAATATTTATAGAAGCAATAAATATATCAGCAAATTTAGTATGCCAAAAAAGAAGGTGAATAGTTTTGAATATTAACAATTTAAAAAATACTAACAACTTTATGTATGGTAGAGACTGTTATGACACACCGGAATCAAAAAGAGAGAATCAGGTAACTAATAAAACAATAGAAAATACCAATCATGATGCTGCTACCGTTACACTCTCAGGAAATGTAAAAAGGAATGAAATCAATGATGCAGGCTATTATCAACAGATGGCGGAAGTAGAGAGACAGCGTAGTGAGGAAGGAGCAGATAGTGCCCGGATTATGTCAAAATGTATGCTGATTGCCTCAAGGCTTACTTCAGGTGATAAAGTACCTTTAAAGGATGAACGTTTTTTACAAAAACATAATATGAAATTGTACTTACAGGCTATGAAAATGAGGATTCCGAAACAGGAACCAAAGGAATGGGATAGTATAACCGATGACGAGGAGGAGCCGGCAGATGAGTTAAACATTGGAGGAGTAAATACGGGAGGTATCGCAGAGGATACAGAGGATAGTAATGGACCGGTTGATATCGGTGTAATTTCGAGTTGATTTTATTTTCACTATAGTTTAAAATATAGTTAATTATGACATTAGAATATATACATAATAATTTTTATTTTAGATTATAGAAAGGAATATTAGGATATGGACGAGAAGAGAAAAGACCGTAGAATTGAGTTGATTTCAAAATTAGTTATAAAAAGACTCGATAATGGTCAAAGCGTTACGGATGAGGCAATTATTGATGTGCTTGATGTTTCCAAATCAGGAATCGGCTTTAAATGTGCGACACGTCTGGAAATTGATGGAGTATATGAGGCATTCCTTACAATCTGGACAAAAGAAGTGATACATGCCTTTATTGAGATTGTAAGAATTGTCAGAGAAGAGGATTATTTTATTTATGGTGGGATTTTTATTGGTATGCCGGATACAGATGTTACCAGCATCCAGGTTTATCAAACAGTGAATCATCGAGATTAAAGATATTAGGTAGAGTCTGCTCTTAGTTTTTGCAGGCTCTTTCTTTTGCAGGAGACAATATGAAGGTTTCAATTGAGAAGATAGTACTAAGTGATCATGTTTATTATTTATTGGCTTTTTTATGTAATTAATGACAAATATTGCAGTTATTAATGATTTTTTTTAGAGAATATGATAGAATATAGTTATTATTCTAACTCTAAGGGGGAACAATATATGAATGAAAAAACGACAGTTATAGAGGAATATACAACCAACGTCTTTCGCTTTGTCATGCTTATTATTACCGGAGCGTGTTTATGTGCCGGAACTTTATTTTCAGCATTAAAGCTGATGGGTTTTTATAAAACCGTTGCTTGGCCGGCACTGCTTATTTTTGTGTCTACATGTATTTTATATTTTAGTATTGGCTTATTTTTTGTAAAAAAAGGAATCAAGGACAATAGGGTTTTGCCTAATATGCTAAAAGGAGGTAAAATTTTTATATTACTTGTTGTAGTGATTCAATATAATTTTATCTTGTATTTAATTCCCTCCAGAGACTTTTGGGGTTATGCATTTTTCTTTGTTATTTTGACGGCCTTCTTCTTTGACAGTAAAATGGTTTTAATTGCTCTTTCAGAAATTGTTATTTCGCAGGGAATTGCTTGGATTATGTTAAAGAGTACACTGCCGATACAGGATGATATATTTATCCCTGAGGTGGTAATTAGAATTGTATGTGTGGTTTTATCTATGGCAAGCATATATCTGGTGGCTTTTTTTGCCGAAAGATATTTAGTGAATGCTAAAAAAAGTGAGCTGGAGGAAAACAATAACCGGGTTAAATTAGTTTTAGACAAAGTTGCTGATTTATCAGGTAAATTAGGCAATGCCAGCAATTTACTTTTAGATTCCACTCAAAATCAAAGTGCATCATCAGAAGAGCTTTCGGCAATTAGCCAGCAGCTTTTAGAAAGCAATATACATATGGTAGATAAGTCGAGTATAAGTAAGGAAAATTTATTTGAATTAGAACAAAGCAGTAAGGAAGTTGCCGACAAGATGGTAAATGTAAATGATATTTCCCAAAATCTTTCCAATATTTCTGCTACGAATGAAAATGCTTTAAATGAATTGGTAACGATTAGTGAGAAGGTTGAAAGCTCTAATTTAAATACGCAGGCGGTAACAGAAAAACTATTAAATGAAGTGAATGAAATTGAAAGCACCTTAAATATTATTAATGAAATCGCGGAATCCACGAATCTATTGGCGCTGAATGCTTCCATAGAAGCGGCCAGAGCCGGCGAAACAGGAAAAGGCTTTGCCGTTGTTGCCCAAGAAGTCGGAAAACTAGCGGACAGTACAAGAGAATCTTTAGAAAGTGTCAATGAAGTTGTTAATAAAATACAAAATGGGGCGAATGAGGTTGTTAGATTTATTCAAGAAAACTCGAACGAGCTGACGGAGCAGAATAGAGTATTAATGGAAACGGTTGAAGGTGTTAGGACAATGATTGATTTGCTGCGGGAATCCTCACAAACCATTCAAGGGGCAGCACAGCTGCAAAAAAATCAAAATTCTGTCATCGGACAAACATTAACGATTAATGAAGAAATATCAATTAATATTAATAAGGAAAACAGAGAGTTTGCCAATATTACGGACATGGTACAGAACAATGTGGATGAAACGAATAAAATTGCAGATCAAGTAGATATACTTAATATTATGATCAGTGAATTGGAAGCATTGGTTGGAGCTTAAAAATAAATAAAAGAAAAAGCGTGTTTTGCTGCTAATAAACAGTAAAACACGCTTTTCTTAATGTAAGTTTTCTAAGTCATCAAAAAAGCCGGGATAGGAAACATTGACAGAGTCGCTGCCTAATAGTTCCGTAATTCCATCTGCCTGTAAGGCGGCGATAGCAAAGCTCATGGCAATTCGGTGGTCTGCCACAGAGTCTATGACTGCACCGGTCAATTGTTTGCCGCCTTCAATAATCATCCCATCATCAGTGCCGCTTATATCACATCCCATTGCAGAAAGATTTGAAACCATGACATCAATCCGGTTTGATTCTTTTACCTTTAATTCGGCAGCATCTTTAATCACTGTAGTGCCGCCTGCGTATGCCGCCATTACTGCAATAATCGGTATTTCATCGATTAAAGTGGGAATGAGACTGCCGCTGATTGTTGTACCATGAAGATCACTTGATTTCACTAGGATATCGGCTGTTGCTTCACCATCATCGTAATTTTCGTTTAGCAATGTAATATTGCCGCCCATATTTTTGGCAACTTGTAAAATACCGTTTCTTGTAGGATTAATGCCGACATTTTTTATAAGCAGTTCACTGTTTGGAACAATAAGGCCTGCAGCGATAAAATAGGCGGCAGAAGAAATGTCACCGGGAACTTTAATTTTTTTGCCTTTTAAAATGGGATTTGGCAAGATCGAAACAGTTGTATCCGAAGTTGTAATGTGTGCGCCAAGATATTTTAACATGATCTCCGTGTGGTTACGGCTGATATAAGGCTCGGTTACATAAGTGGGGCTGTCAGCATAGAGACCGGCAAGTAAAATTGCCGATTTTACTTGTGCGGAAGCTACTTTTGAAGTATAGTGAATACCCTTTAAGGCTTTTCCGGTTATAGAAAGAGGAGCACAGCCATTGTTATTTTGACTGTAAATTGACGCGCCCATTAGACTTAAAGGTTCTATGATTCTCTTCATCGGGCGGGTTTGTATGGAAGCATCGCCCGTGAGTGTAACATTAAAATTTTGAGCACTTAATAAACCGGAGATCAATCGGATTGAAGTTCCGCTGTTGCCTATGTCAAGGACGCTTTTTGGTGCGGTAAGCCCATGCAATCCTTTCCCGTGTATATAAATATGTTTATCGGTATTTTCTATTTTAATACCCATCTGTTTGAAGCAGGAAATAGTAGCAAGGCAATCGGCGCCCTGTAAAAAATTAGTCACCTCTGTTAATCCTTCTGAAATAGAACCAAACATAACGGCTCGGTGGGAAACAGACTTGTCGCCAGGTACGGTTACAACACCGTTTAATTTAGAAACTTTCTTTAATTTCATATGTTCCTCCTTAGACAGTATATATTTTATAGTCATGCTGCTTTAATAATTGAATCGCAGAATCCTTTGAGTGTTCTTCATAAAACTCTATTTTCAGGGCACCTTCTTCAAATTCCCGACTGTGGAGGATACCGATGTTTTTTATATTTATTGATGCATCAGCTAGAATGACCGCTGTTTTTGCAATACTTCCGCTTTCATCCGGTACTTCAAGATGAATATAGTAACTCTTTTTAATCGGGCCGCTTGACATGTCTTGAAAGGAATCCCGGTAATTTTTGGCACGGTCAAATAAATCATAGATTTGATTTTGACTGGAGCCTGCAGTAGAGATACTTTTTTCCAAAAGTTTTTCAATGTCTGAAAGCGAATGCATATAATCATTTAACAGCTTCATGATGTTTTTTGTATTAGTAAGACAAATATGCTGCCACATGGTCGGAGAGGAAGAGGCAATTCTTGTAATATCTTTAAATCCTCCGGCAGCAATTAATTTCATAAGACCGTCTTTATTGTCAGAGTCATGCACTAGGTTTACAAGACTGGCAGCAATCACATGTGGAAGATGACTGACAGCAGCAGTAATATAATCATGCTCTTGATAATCAAGTATTAGCGGTATTGCACCAAAAGCGGCAACTAAATCTTTGAAAATCAACACCTTCTCTGAGGCGGTTAAAGCAGTTGGTGTTATAATATAATAAGCATTTTCAAGAAGCAGCGGACTGGAGTTTGAGTATCCGGTTTTTTCACTGCCTGCCATCGGGTGTCCGCCAATAAAACAATGCTCTAATCCTTCGGCTGCAATGGCTTCATGAATTGTGCTTTTTACGCTGCCGACATCAGTGAGAATACAATCCTCTTTTAAATATTTTTTAATAAGTTTTAGATTTTCATCATTTTTAGATACTGGGGCACATAAAAATAGAAAGTCACAGCTGCTAAATTCTTCGCCTAAGTGTTCATACGCTTCATTGATGATACCTTCGAAAAGGGCAAGGTTTAGGGCATTTTTATCAATATCATATGCAATGATCTTGGTGGCGGAGTTTACTTTTTTTAAAGCCTTGGCAATTGAACCGCCAATTAAACCAAGGCCGATAAAACCACAGGTGATTGAATTCATTTTATTTTCCTCAATTGTGCATTAGAATAGGTCAATTAAAATTTACGTCCCACTAAGTTTGCAAAGGGGCGAAGTTCGTTTGTCAGTTTATCAAATTTCTTAAATGTCAGAGATTGTGGTCCGTCAGAAAGTGCGTTAGCCGGATCATTATGTACTTCAATCATCAGCCCGTCACAACCGCATGCAACAGCCGCCTTTGCCATCGGAGCAACGTATTTATAGTGTCCCGTAGAGTGAGAAGGATCAACAATAATAGGCAGATGAGTTTTTGAACGCAGTACCGGAACGGCACTTAGGTCAAGTGTATTTCTTGTTGCAGTCTCATAAGAACGAATGCCTCTTTCACAGAGAATTACGTTTGGATTTCCTTCGGCAATAATGTATTCTGCCGCATTTAACCATTCATCAATGGTAGCACACAGGCCTCTTTTTAGTAAGACAGGCATTTTAGATTGGCCGGCTTCCTTTAAAAGTACAAAGTTCTGCATATTTCTGGCACCGATTTGGATCATATCTACATATTTAAACGCAGCTTCAATGGCATCATGGCTTACGACTTCACAAATAGTAGTAAGACCTGTTTCAGCCTTTGCTGTCTGCATATACTTTAAGCCGTCCTCTTCGAGCCCTTGAAAGGAATAAGGAGAAGTACGAGGCTTATATGCACCGCCTCTTAAAATATTAGCTCCGGCTTTTTTTACTTCTCTGGCAATCAGCATAAGCTGCTCTTCGGTTTCCACGGCACATGGACCGGCCATGATTGATAATGTGTCAGGCCCAATTTGCGTATTTCCGGCAGTAACAGTAGTAGGACTTGGATGAAATTTTAAATTAGAAAGCTTATAGCTTTCTGTAATCGGAACAATTTTTTCAACGTCCTTAAAACTTGCCAGATTTTCACTTGGCAGTTTTGCTTTATCACCAACAATACCAATAATGGTAGTTTCTTCACCTTTAGAGAGATGAGTCTGCAATCCGAAGCCTTCCACATATTGCAGAACGTTTTTTACACTGGCATCGGCAGCGCATGGTTTCATTACAATAATCATATTAAATTCCTCTTTCTTTTGAAATTAATGCACTATTTAGCGCAAAAACATTGTAACTCGTACAATATAAAATGTCAACACTTTACCACTTCAACGTGATTGAATGTTAAATAAATAAAGAAAATTTGTTGAATATAACAAAAAACATTGATAATAGTTTGAAAATTTAGTAAAATAGCCGTATGGGATTGCTAATGTAAATTCATTATTTTCGAATGCGGGGCAAAATATCCAAAATTTAAATAAATGGAGGGCATCATATGAAAGTTTACACAACGGACAAAATTCGTAACATTGTGCTTTTAGGTCATGGAGGCTGCGGAAAAACAAGTCTTGCGGAAGCAATGGCTTATCTGGGCGGATTAACTTCCCGAATGGGAAAAGTAACAGATAAAAATACTATCAGTGACTTTGGGAAAGAAGAACAGAAAAGACAGTTTTCCATCAGTACGACAATGGTTCCTATTGAGTGGGAGGATAACAAAATCAATTTATTAGACACTCCGGGTTATTTTGACTTTGTCGGTGAAGTAGCAGAAGCGGCTGCGGCAGCGGATGCAGCGATTATTGTTGTATCAGGTAAAGCCGGTGTGGAAGTTGGTACGAGACGTGCATGGGATTTGTGCGAGAAGCATAAGCTGCCAAGGATGTTTTTTGTTACCGATATGGATGTTGATAATGCTTCCTACAGACAGGTTGTCGAGGATTTAACCGAATTATATGGTAAAAAAATAGCACCGTTTCATTTTCCTATCAGAGAAAAGGAGAAATTTGTCGGATACATAAATGTTGTGAGCCAAACAGGTTACAGATGGGAGGGCAAAGATGTAGTAGAGAGTGATATTCCGGATTATAGTATGCCAAACCTTGAAAAATATAGAGAAGCCTTAATGGAGGCAGTTGCAGAAACATCAGAAGAATTAATGGAACGATATTTTTCGGGTGATACATTTTCAGAAGCTGAAATAAGAGCAGCACTTAGAAATAATATAAATGATGGCACCATTGTTCCTATTTCTATGGGTTCCAACATTTTATGCCAGGGTATTTATACGCTGCTTGATGATATTATCAAATATATGCCGAGTCCTGAGAATTGTAAAATCGCGGGAATTAATATCAAAACAAATGAGATTTATGAAGCTGATTATGATTTTTCCAAGTCAAAATCCGCATTTATTTTTAAAACAATTGTCGATCCATTTATCGGAAAGTATTCTTTAATCAAAGTATGCTCCGGTGTTATAAAAACGGATGATTTGATTTATAATAAAGACAAGGATGTTGAGGAGAAAATAGGTAAGCTGTATGTGCTTCAGGGAAATAAACCGATTGAAGTTTCAGAACTTCATGCCGGGGATATTGGTGCCTTAGCAAAGCTTACAGCTGCCCGCACCGGAAACAGTCTTTCTACAAAAGCAACTACAATTCAGTATGGTAAAATTGACATTCCGGTTCCGTATACATATATGCGCTATAAAGTAGTGAATAAAAGTGATATTGATAAAGTTGCACAGGCACTTCAAAAGCTGACGCATGAAGATTTAACATTAAAAGCTGTAAACGATTCGGAAAACGGACAAATGTTACTTTACGGAATGGGTGATCAGCATTTAGAGGTTGTAAAAAGCAGGATGCAAAATGAGTATAAGGTGGAAATTGAACTTTCAAAACCTAAGATGGCATTCCGCGAAACGATTAAAAAGAAATCTGATGTAGAAGCAAAATATAAAAAACAATCGGGTGGCCACGGACAGTACGGTCATGTTAAAATGCGATTTGAACCGTCCGGTGATTTGGAAAAGCCATATGAATTTGAGCAGGTTGTTGTCGGCGGAGCCGTACCTAAAAACTTCTTCCCGGCGGTTGAGAAGGGATTACAGGAAGGTGTTTTAAAAGGACCATTAGCAGCATATCCGGTTGTCGGCATAAAAGGTATTTTATATGATGGATCCTATCATGATGTTGACTCTTCGGAAATGGCATTTAAAAGAGCAACAAATATGGCATTTAAAAAAGGATTTTTAGAGGCTGGTCCGGTACTGTTAGAGCCGATTGCATCAGTAAAGGTTACTGTGCCGGATGAATATACGGGAGATGTTATGGGTGATTTAAATAAGAGAAGAGGAAGAGTCCTTGGTATGAATCCGATTGCCGGCGGCAAACAGGTAATTGAAGCTGATATACCGATGCTTGGATTATATGGATATTGTACAATGCTACGCTCTATGACCGGAGGATTTGGTGATTTCTCTTATGAATTCTCCCGCTATGAGCAGGCACCAAGCGATATTCAGGAAAAAGAAGTGGCAGCAAGAGCAAATAAATTAAGCTCTGATGAAGAAGATTAACGACAAATCTACTTGACAAATTGTAAAAAACGCACTATTGTATTGTTTGAATAATACAATAGTGCATTGCTATCTTACGATGTATAAACAAGGTTTTTTGGAGGAGTAAAAATTATGGCTAAGGAAAAGAAATTAAAAAATAAAAAAGGACGCATCGGTTTTAAAATTCTTACGGTTTTGCTTTTATTGCTTGCAGTAGGTGTTTACTATTATTTAGCATTACCGGCAATTAATATACATTCGCTTGGATGTTGGATTTTCTTTCTTATTCTGATTGCATCTATAACGATAACCGGCAATCTGATACGGGATTATAGGCTGCAAAAGACATTTGGTTCAAAGAATCATGGGGTTGGACCTTGGAAGTTTGGCTATCTGTTATTGGGAGGGCTTGTTGTTATATTAGTTGTTGGCCTTATTCTGGGAGCTCCGCTTATTAATGCTAAAAAATATAAAAATTTAATGAATGTAGAGACAAGAGAATTTACGCAGGATATTACAGAAGTTGATTTTAATACTATTCCATTGTTGGATAAAGATTCAGCGGCACTTTTAGGGGAGCGGAAAATGGGAAGTATGGTGGAAATGGTATCCCAGTTTGAAGTTGGCAATGATTATACACAAATAAATTATAAGAACAGACCGGTCAGAGTTACACCGCTTGTCTATGCAAGCCCGGTAAAATGGCTGACAAATCAAAAAGAAGGTATTCCGGCATACATTTTAATTGATATGGCGACACAGGATACAGAGTGTATTAAACTTGAAAAGCCAATCAAATATTCTGAATCTGAATATTTTAACCGTAATATATACAGACATCTGCGCTTTAATTACCCGACTGCTATTTTTGCCGATCAAATCTTTTTTGAAATAGATGATGAGGGGACACCATACTGGATTTGTCCGATTAAAAAATTTAATATTGGCTTATTTGGCGGCGAGACGGTTAGCAGTGTTGTAACATGTAATGCTCAGACCGGCGAATGTACGAAATATGATATTGGATCAATACCACAATGGATTGATAAAGTATATCAAGCGGAGTTGTTAATGCAGCTATATGATTATACCGGCCTTTATAAGCACGGTTTCTTTAATAGTGTACTTGGACAAAAGGATTGTTTAAAAACGACAAATGGATACAATTACATTGCCCTTGATGATGATGTATGGGTATATTCAGGAGTTACCTCAGTCAATGGGGACCAGTCCAACGTTGGCTTTATATTAATGAATCAGCGGACAATGGAAACTAGATTTTATCAAATTGAAGGTGCAATCGAGGATTCGGCGATGACATCGGCACAAGGCCAGGTACAGCACCTTGGCTATACGGCAACCTTCCCGCTGTTATTAAATATTTCAAATGAACCGACTTATTTTATGGCACTCAAAGATGAGGGCGGTCTTGTTAAAATGTATGCGATGGTGAACATTGAGAAGTATCAATGGGTAGCAATTGGTGATACTGTAAAAGAGTGTGAAAAGCAGTATAATGCACTTTTAACGACAAATGGAATTGTCATGACGCAAGGTGGAGAGAAAGAAAGTGTTACCGGTAAAATTAAGACAATCACACCGGTTGTCATAGAGGGAAATACACATTTTTATGTAGTCCTTGTAGGCAAAAAAGATATTTATGATGTTGATATAGCGAATGAAAATGTTTTGAATGTTGTAAAATACATTCCTGGTGATTCGATTACTATGCAATATTTGACCGGTGAGGGCCTTCTTAGTGTGACGGAAGTGAAGTAATCAACTGATAAATGTTGACATTTGTATTATGTGAGTATAAAATTAAGCCTAATGCATGGGGATATTAAAAATCCATGCGAAAGGCTTGATTTTTTAGGAGGAAGAAGAGATGGCAATACCTTACAATCATCGAGAGATTGAAGAAAAATGGCGAAAAGAATGGGAGATAAATCCGGTTAATATAAATGATGGCCAAAAACCCAAATATTACTGTTTGGATATGTTTCCTTATCCATCGGGCAATGGTCTTCATGTAGGACATTGGCGCGGCTATGTAATTTCGGATGTATGGAGCCGTTATAAAATGTTAAACGGAAATTATATCATCCATCCAATGGGATGGGATTCCTTTGGTCTTCCGGCAGAAAACTATGCGATTCAAAAAGGTGTTCATCCCAAAATTTCTACCGCAGAAAATGTTAATAATATCAGACATCAGATCAAACAGATTTCAGCACTTTATGATTGGGATATGGAAGTAGATACAACCGATCCGGAATTTTATAAATGGACGCAATGGATTTTTGTGAAAATGTTTAAGGAAGGACTGGCATACGAGAAAGAAATGCCGATTAATTGGTGTCCATCGTGTAAAACAGGGCTTGCAAATGAAGAGGTAGTTAACGGTGAATGTGAACGCTGCAGTTCTAAAGTTACTAAGAAAAACTTAAAGCAGTGGATGCTTCGCATTACGAAGTATGCCGATAGATTATTGGATGATTTAGATAAGCTGGATTGGCCTGAGAAGGTTAAGAAGATGCAGGCGGACTGGATTGGAAAATCTTATGGAGCAGAAGTTGATTTTACAGTAGATGGCAGTAAGGATGCAATTACAGTATATACAACTCGTCCGGATACACTGTATGGTGCTACTTTTATGGTACTGGCACCGGAGCATGAGCTGGCAGCAAAGCTGGCAACAGAAGAGACAAAGGAAGCAGTGGACAAGTATATTTTGGATGCTTCGATGAAATCAAATGTAGACCGACTTCAGGACAAAGAAAAGACCGGGGTGTTTACCGGAAGCTATGCAGTCAATCCTTTAAATGGTGCCAAAACACCTATTTGGCTCTCGGATTATGTACTTGCTGATTATGGTACCGGCGCGATTATGTGTGTACCTGCTCATGATGACAGAGACTTTGAATTTGCAAAGAAATTTAATATTCCGATTTTGCAGGTGATTGCAAAAGACGGAAAAGAAATAGAAAATATGACGGAGGCTTATACAGAAGCAGATGGAATTGTGATTAATTCCGGTGACTGGAATGGCATGGAATCCGCAGTATTAAAGCAAGAAGCACCGAATATAATTGAGGAAAAGGGCTTTGGCCATAAAACCGTAAATTATAAACTGAGAGACTGGGTATTTTCTCGTCAACGTTACTGGGGAGAACCAATTCCGATTATTCATTGTGAAAAGTGCGGCAGCGTACCGGTACCGGAGGAGCAATTGCCTTTACTGCTTCCGGAGGTTGAATCCTATCAGCCAACCGGAACCGGTGAATCCCCGCTTGCGGATATTGCAGAATGGGTCAATACGACTTGCCCCTGCTGTGGTGCACCGGCAAAAAGAGAAACGAATACGATGCCTCAATGGGCGGGTTCTTCTTGGTATTTTCTTCGCTATGTTGACAGTAAAAACGAAAAAGAAATTGTCAGTCGTGAAAAGGCAGCAAAATATTTGCCGGTTGATATGTATGTTGGCGGTGTAGAGCATGCGGTACTTCACTTGCTTTACTCCCGTTTCTATACAAAGTTTTTATCTGATATTGGTGTTATTGATTTTGATGAGCCTTTTACTAAGCTCTTCAACCAAGGTATGATAACCGGTAAAAACGGTATTAAAATGTCAAAATCAAAGGGAAATGTTGTTTCCCCGGATGATTTAGTCAGAGATTATGGCTGTGATTCGCTTAGATTGTATGAATTGTTCGTTGGTCCGCCGGAATTAGATTCGGAATGGGATGACCGGGGAATTGAAGGGGTATATCGTTTTATTACCCGATTCTATAATCTTGTTATGGATTACAAGGATAGTGGAGTGAAGCCTTCAAAGGAAATGTTAAAAGTCCGCAATAAGATGATTTTTGATATTTCACAGAGAGTAGAAAATTTCAGTTTAAATACAGTAGTTTCCGGCTTTATGGAGTATAATAATAAAATGCTTGATATGGCTAGACATGATGGGATTGACAAAGAGACATTAAAAACAGCAGTTGTTTTATTATCTCCATTTGCACCGCATATTACAGAGGAGTTGTGGCAGGCACTAGGCTTTAGCGGCAGTGTATTTCATCAGTCATGGCCAATTGCAGATCAGGCTGCGATGGTAGATGATGAAAAGAAAATTGCGGTTCAAATCAACGGCAAAACCAAAACGGTAATCACAGTTGCTGCTGACATTTCCAAAGAGGATGCGCTTTTAGCAGGAAAAGAGGCACTTGGAAGCAGACTAACCGGTAATATAGTCAAAGAAATTTATGTGCCGGGCAGAATTGTTAATATTGTTATAAAATAATAAAAATGAGATTATTTTTCCGATTGGGATGATAATCTCATTTTTTTAAATTAAATGGAAAGTTTGCTTGACATGAAAAAGAGGGTATGATAGTATTGAGTTAAGGAAAGCTTACTTTACATGAGGAGGAGATAAGAATGAAAAACCGTTTGGAGGAAATAAGAAAAGGGCGGGGAATCAAACAAGAAGAATTAGCAGCAGCTCTTGAAGTATCAAGACAAACGATTGGGTCTTTGGAAAACGGAAGATATAATCCATCGATTATACTGGCATTTAAAATTGCAAATTATTTTAATATGGCAATTGAAGAAATTTTTATTTATGAGGAGGAAGTAAAATGAAGAAAAAACTATTTTATTTATGTCTGGTTGTTCTAGGCTTAGCATTGGCAGTGTTTGGCGTATTTTTTTTCAGAGGAGAAGAGGTAAGGAATATTGGCGGTGTATGCCTTGGAATTGGAGCCGGAATATTTGGTGCAGCGGTTTCTAAACTATTTATGCTGAATTTTTATGAAAAGCATCCAAAAGAGTATAAACAGGAAAGCGTTGAAAGTGCAGATGAGCGAAACATAATGATTCGAAACAAAGCAAAGGCAAAAAGTGCAGATATTGTTCAGTGGTTTATTATGGGAATTGCATATATATGTATATTAATTAAAGCACCGCTTTGGCTGACACTATGTATTATTTCCGTATTTCTATTAAAAAATATGATTGAAATGTTTTTAATGAATAAATATGCCAAGGAAATGTAAACAAAAATATGCTGTCGTACTGTTTCATAGTACGGCAGCATATTTTTATTTCTTATTTTGAAACATTTTTATGATTTTATCCATTTTATTTACTTCCTCTGGTGTGCTGTATTCTTTTAAAACAGAGATGATTAATTCAACTTCATCATTTTCAAAAGAAATATGTTCAGTTTTAGCCCGGTTAGCTAATGCTAACAAAAAGGGCAGTCTTTGCTTTGGATCAAGTCCGTCAATTTCAAAGACTAGTTTTTGAATGAAATCTAGTTTTTTAGTATCAATAGATTCAATTCGTTTATCATTCATCCAATGGTTGTCTGACATTTTATTCACCTCCTGCCATAAACATATCAAACATTGAGCGTTGTTCTTCTGAAAGCATTCCTTTGAGTAAATCCATAGAAAAACCGCTGTCGCCGCCGTCGCCGCTGCCATCACCATTGACACCATTCATAAGATCCATCATGCTCTTAATTTCCTGAAAACTTTTAAAGCTATTTAGCATTCCGTGCATTTTTTTTATCTGTTCTCTCTCTTTTACACCGCAATATGGAATTATTTCCTGTAAAAAGGTTTCAATGTTATAATTTTTGGCCATTTCACTTGAATAAATATTATCATTTAGATGACGTATCAAGTTGAGCGTGTAGTTTAATTCCATATATTTAATAAAAACTGCACCAAAATATTGCTTTTCAGCAGGCAGCAGCGGCAGTGCAAGTTTTAATATTTGTATGTGGTTGCTTGTGAATAGTGTATCAAAAGCAGTGATTTTTTCGTCTTCCATGGAAAACTCCTTCAAATAGTATTAGTCTACTATATGCAAAAGGACGATAACTTAGTATCGTCCTTTTACAAAGTTTAAAAATTAGCAGCCGCAGCCGCCACCGCCAAATATACCATTTCCACCGCCACAGCAGCATAAGATAAGAATTAAGAAAATAATGTCGCAGCCACCGTTGTTATTGCCGCATCCATCATTGCAGCTATTGCCGCAGCCGCCACCGCCAAAACCACCGTTGCCGCCACAGCAGCATAATAAAATGAGAATAAAAATAATGCTGCTTCCGCCAAATCCGTTATTACAAGAATTATTGCAAGAATTGCCACACCCACAGTGGCTTGCTGTTAAATCACTCATATTGAGCCTCCATTTTTTGATTATGCTTTAGTCTATGTAAGCATGCTTGCCAATGTTTCTCATTTGGAAAAAAATTTCGGGTTGAATTTATTGCAATATATTGTAGAATAGAAATATACGTTATAAAATGTTGAGATTATAAAAAGCAAGGAGAGTCATTTTAACATGACAGTAAAGAAGTGGCATGTGGAGGGACATGAATTCAATAAGAGATTGGATTATGAAAGAGCTCTTCGAGACCAAAGAAAAATACAGATATTAAAGCAAAAAATTAATTTTAAAGATAAAAATAGTATTTTAAGTTTGTACCAGACGATTCAATCGAAAAAACTTCAATTTGAAGGGATATTGGGAGAAGAGTTTATAAATGAGGTTTTTGAGCTTGTAAGAAGTATCCGTGCCGGAACTTTTGGGAGGGAACCGGATAAACGTGAGTTAACAACGGATGATTATAAAAAAATAAAAAAGCAGATTGTTGTTCTGACAGAAAAAGAATATCGTACTAGAAGATTTGCAAAAATTATTCTATTGCTTGTTGCTGTTGTCTGCTTGGGATATTTCGGCTTATATTATGCCGAAGCGTTGCGCAAAGACCAGGAACAGCAGAGGATGGCGAGTCTAAAAGAAAACGAAGCATTAAATGCTATGGGAAAAGATGAGATTGTAGTACATAAGGATGTAAATGAAGAAAGGGATTTTGTTGTTTTGGAAAAGTACAAAACTTTGTATAAAAACAATAAAAACCTAATCGGTTGGCTCAAAATTGACGATACATTAATAGACTATCCGATTATGCAGGCAAAAGATAATTTGTATTATTTAGATCACAATACAAATCAGAAAAAAGATAAAAACGGCAGTCTTTTTCTTGATAAAGACTGTAGTATCACAGAGCCCAGTACGAATTTGATTATATATGGACATCATATGAAATCGGGAAAGATGTTTGGACAGTTAGATGGTTATAAAAAAGAGTCTTTTTATAAAAAACATCCTTTCATACTATTTGATACAATTTATGAAGAGGGGACTTACGAAGTGATGTATGTATTTCTTTCACAGGTTTATTATGAGGAAGAAATTACCTTTAAATACTATCAGTTTATTGATGCGAATTCTGAGGAGGAATTTAATTCCAACATGACAGAAATGGCTAAATTATCTTTATATGATACCGGTGTAACAGCGCAGTATGGCGATCGGCTATTGACGCTGTCTACTTGTGATTACGGACGGGAAGATGGAAGATTTGTAGTAGTAGCAAAAAAAGTTAATTGATGTCTTCATGCATAATAAATCATGTTGTACAAAAGATGAAGACTTCAAAATAAAGGAGAGCAGATATTATGACAAAGATTAAAAAACGCAGGGTGAAAAGCAGGTTAAAAAGAGCAATCTGTATGACAATGTCAGCGTTATTTATGGCTTCGGCGGTTTTAATAGCCACAATACCGGTTCAAGAAGCAAAAGCCGGCGGCTATCAGATTGGTGTAGCCAACAATGAGGCAGAGAAGGTTTTATATCCGGGCGGCACGAAAGTAGCATCAATACCTCAAATGAATGCAGATAATTCAACACCTGTTTATACTACCGGTGATGGTATGTTTCAGTTTGCTTATATTAACCGGCTTAATAGTTCTGATAAGATCGCAGTCATAGTAGGATATGTAGCAAGCCGTTCTCTTCCAAACGGTATATTGGAAATACCAGATGTTGTCAGCGGGTTTAAAAAACTGACGGATGCGCAAGGTACAGATTTAGGTTATGTTGCGGCATCGCAGGACGGTTCTCCTTTGTATTATGCAGCTTACAAAGAGATAGAAGTACCGACAGGCAATGTTATAACGAAACCGGTTTATGATGACGATGGAAATCAGATTGGTACCGTCAGTGAAAATGAAGTCAAGAAAGAGACTGTACTGGATCGATATAAGCCTTGTTTTTATAGTGATGAGTATAGAGGTGAATGGGAGAATTTAGAATCAGAGGAAATGTTTTATGAGGAAAGTGCCGGTATCTATAAGCCATGCACTACCGATGATAAAAAATGGATTAGAGATGCGGAAGTAGCCTATATTTCCAATCAGCATGTGAAAAGTAAGACAGATGAGGTAAGTAAGTGGGACTGGGTATTAGATAATACTCCCGATGTGGGCGTATTTTCCGCAGGTGGAAACATTGAAACATTAAAAACAGGAAGTAAGCTTCTTGGTATTGGCGACAATGCATTTAGAGGATGCAGTTCGTTAACAGGTATTGAACTAGATAATGGCGCCAATACAATCGGCAATTACGCCTTTGCTAATTGTGTTAACTTAAAGTATGTAAAATTAGATATACACTCTAATATTTCGATTATTGGACATCATGCTTTTTATGAGTGTGCTGCCTTACAGAGCTTTACCATGCCGATTAATGTATCTTTAGTTGGTGACAATGCATTTGAAGGCTGCAGGGTCATGAAGTCAATTGCTTTATATGGAGATTACAATGTTGTTTTAAGTAAAATCGGTCCTTATGCTTTTAAGAATTGTTCCAGCTTACAATCGCTTGATTTTCCGTCAAACTTTAATCAAGCAGGAGAGTCGCTTGATCTAAGCCTTGTTGCTGGATGTACCAGCTTAAAGTCCATTATCATTCCGGATCAGAATCTTACATTTACAGGTACGGAGCTTTCATTTGATAATTTTAAAAGTATGGTAGGAGATGAATTTTATTTTGCCGGAATGGGCGTTTCTGAAATTCACGATACAGCAACTGCAAATAGTGTTGCCTTTAAATATTTGGATGGTGATAAGCTCTATGAAAAGGTTGTTGTTGATAAGCAGGCAACAGGAACTGACAATACAATAATTTACCGTGTCGATGAAAACAATTCTTTGCGGCATTTTCATATGGGAGCAGACGTTGTAAATGTAGACATTCCCGGCTCCATTGGCCCGTATAAAATTACTCGGATTGGTTCTGACAGCTTTCAGAATAACAGTGCACTGAAGAGAATCAGCATACCATCCTCGATTACCGAAATTGGAACTTCAGCTTTTAAAGGCTGTTATAATTTAAAAGATATTATATTTACGAAACCAATTAAATTGGATTCCATAGGTGAAGGGGCATTTCATACACAGGATGTAGAGGATCCGGCTTTAGTAGCAGGCAACCGTAATCCGGTTCTTACATTTACCGGTGATATTAATCCGGATTCGCTTCCTTTCCAATATGCAATGGATCCTAATAATAATATTAACAGAGGCGGTCAGGAAAAGTCCTATATTACTTTTTACAGTGGATGGCCAACGAATCTTACGGTTCAGTATAACCCAGATACAGATTTAAATGAACTGATTGATTATCCTAAATATGATGAACTCGAACATGGAAGTATCAGTTATCCGGATACGACAACGGAACAGAAAACAGCGGCAATCGAAGCCGTTACAGTTTATGAAGATTACATAAAGGGAATTTCTTCAACGCAGCCAACGCAGGATCAGTGGGATGTTATTAACTCAGCATTGAATGTAGTGCTGCCAAACGGGATAGAATCGGTTGCAGTAGGTCTGTTTTCCGGTAAGGATGAAAAAGGTAATACATTTGGGACAAAAGGGGTAAATGAAGCAATTCAGAGCATTACAATGAAGTCTGTGCAGGATATTCCGGCATATGCATTTTATGGCTGCCCCAATTTACAGACAGTTATAACGGAAAACAGTGGTGTTACGGAAGGAGAAAGTGTGGGAGATTATGCTTTTGGTGACTGTGACAGTTTACTAAACGTAACTCTTTCCGCCAATATTAATCAATTGGGTTTAAGACCGTTTAAAAATTGTGCAAAGCTTACTTATGCCGGTTTTGGTGAGGGCGGTAACTTTACTTGTACAAATGGTATTATCTTTGGCTTGACAGATGGTGAAAAAACAAGCATTATCGAGTGTTTAGAGACAAGAGGTTTGACCGGTGATTATGCAATTGGATCAAGTATGGTTAAAAAATCAGAGCTTGAAGGAATTACCGGCATTGCCGATGAAGCTTTTATGGATTGTCTGGGAATTGGTGACGTAGATTTATCGACTTCTGCTGTTAAGGAAATACCGGTCAGCTGCTTTGAGAATACAACCAACTTGTTCTCAGTAGAAATACCAGAGACAACAAAATCGATTCTTGGAAGAGCATTTAAAAACAGCGGTGTTCGTTCTTTGATAATTCCAAGCAGCGTAGATTACATTGACTCAAGTGCATTTACAAATGAAAACGGCAGTATCAATAAGAATATAACAATTTCCTGTGAAGAAGGAAGTGCAGCGGAAACATTTGCAAACATACATGGTCTGACACTTGGTGATATGCTTGTCAGAAAGTTTACGGTTACATTTTATGACTGGAATGACGGGATTCTTGATACACAAAAGGTACCTAAGGGAGAGGATGCAAAGGCTCCGGTGCCTCCGGTTATAAAAGGATACACGTTTAAAGGATGGAAAGGTGATTTCACATCGGTATCGAGAGACTTAAGTATTTATGCTTATTATGACCGGACCGATGAAGATATAAAGGAAAATACATTTACTGTTACATTTTATAATTGGGACGGGGAAGAATGGGATAAACAATATGTAGCTCTGGGAAAAGCAGCAACTACACCGGTGTCGCCAACAAGAGAGGGGTATTATTTTACCGGATGGCTTGGGGATTATTCAAACATTCAGGAGGACACAAAGGTTTATGCCCAGTTTGAAAAAGAAGATCCGGCAGATACAAGACTGATTGTTAATTTTTATAATCATGATGGTACTAATTTAATCAGTACACAGAAAGTAGAACCGGGTGAATCTGCATACGCTCCGGCCAATCCTACAAGAGAGGGGTATAAGTTTACCGGATGGTTCCCGGCGTATACAAATATTACAAAAAATACTGATGTCTATGCTCAATTTGAAAAGTCGGAAACAAGTGGTTCCAGCACCAACTCGTCTGCAACAGATGGAGATGGTGAAGGCAATGGTGGTGATACCGATACCGATAAGGATAAAGATAAGGACAATGATAAAGATGATGATCAGTCCAAAACATATACGGTTACGGTAGTAAACGGAACCGGAAGCGGCAGTTATAAGGTAGGAACGACAGTTACGATTACGGCTGGTACAGTGTCAGGAAAGAATTTTACTGGCTGGACAACAAACTCAAGTGGTGTAACGCTTGCAAGTAAAACAGCTCAAAGCACTACGTTTGTGATGCCGGCGAATAATGTCGATGTGACTGCTAACTATAGTAATTCGGGTTCGACTACAACGACTACGAATAATTCTAATTCAACGAGTACAGTATCCGGCAACAGCAATACGAGTAAGAATAAAACAAATGGCTCGGTAGTGGATATTTCTAAAACCGGTATTTCTAACAAAGATAAAGCATCTGCAAGTGTAAGCGGCTCTTCTGATAATTTCGTAGTTAAGATTACTGACAGCGAAAGTGCAAGAAGCGAAGTAGAAAGTGCACTTTTAGCAGAATATGGAAGTTTGGATGATATTAAATTTTTCGCCATGGATATTAGCTTATATGATTCAACCGGCAATACAAAAATTACAAATACGTCAGGACTTTCCGTAACTATAACGATGCCGATTCCGGATGCTTTGGCTGAATATGCAGGAAACAATAAGGCAGCCGGCGTTGTAAACCAAAAACTGGATAAACTTTCGCCAAAATTTACAAGTATTGATGGTGTGCCGTGTATTTCGTTTGTTGCAACACATTTTTCACCGTATACGGTTTATGTCGATACCGCAAACCTTACCGCAGGTGCTACAATTGACAGTTCTCCGACTACAGGGGACGGTATTCATCCAAAGTGGTTTTTGGTCATTGGTTTAGCAGCATTGTCAATTTTGACATTTTCAGCAGCCGGAAGAAAAAAGAAAGTAATAGTAAGGGCATAAAGAGGGAGCTTTTATGAGTAAAAAAGTGAGAAAAGGGATTGCTGCTTTACTGCTGGCAACAGCAGTGGCAGTAACCCAAATACCGGCTCCGAATTTAGGAGCTGCCAGCAGTACAGAATTTATTATGAATGGTACTACACTAGTCTCATATGAGGGCACAGATTCGTCTGTGTCCATTCCTCGTTACGTGGAAAAGATTGGACAAAATGCATTTTCCAACAATCAGATTATACGAAAGGTTGTAATTCCAGATTCAATTACAGCAATTGAAGCCGGTGCTTTTTCAGGTTGTGAAAATTTATCAGACGTGAATATACCACAAAGCGTTTTGGAAATCGGTTCGGGAGCATTTTCTAAATGTATTACTTTATATCAAATTTCAGTGGATAAGAAAAATGAAAAGTTCAAGTGTGAATCGGGAGCTTTATATAGTAAAAAAGGCGATATATTATATCAAGTATTGGCAGGACGAAAAGGGGAAACGTTTACAATTGCCAATACTGTTACAGATATAAAAAAATATGCTTTTTGGGGATGCAGTCAAATCAGTAGCATTCAATTTGGAAAAGGGTTAAAAGAAATTCCTGATTACGCATTTTCAAATTGCAAGGGACTTATGAAAATCAATATTCCTGCTACAATTTTGAGAATCGGTGCAAAAGCCTTTGAGGATTGCAGTAAATTAGAAAGTGTTTACATACCGCCGTCGGTTGTTAACATTCAGGAGACAGCATTTGATGGCTGTGCCAAAGTTAAGTTTTCATATGAAGATGGAACAGCGGCACAAAGGTTTTCCGATAATTTTATTGTAACGAATGTCAGCCAGACAGACTATGAAGATACGAGTGAAAATAACAATACAAGACCGAGTGCTGGATTTTCAGCGGTCAGTGAAAATACTGCAAATACACAAAATAGTGAATATTCATCAGCGGATGTTTCAAATGTCAGCTTTTCACAAATGCCGGATGGAATGGAAAAGTCGGAACATAGTAATGTAATGGGAAAAACTAAAATTTCCGGCGGACAGGCGGTTGTTTTTGTTGATAACAGCAAAGCTAAAGTCTATGATTCCACCAGTTCGGTTTCGGATCATAACAGCGATGATGAACGGGAAGTTTTTCAAGACAGCGGTGATGAAGACAGTGCCGAAACGGCAGTTAAAAAGTATGTAATCATTAATAATGATACGATTGCCGACCGGGCATTTTATCAGGAGCAATCATTAAGTACATATCAAATTCCGTCGGGAATAAAACGAATTGGTGATTTTTCTTTTGCGCGTTCCAATTTAGAAGCAATTAACATACCGGAAGGTGTCAGAGAAATAGGATATGGAGCCTTCTATCATTGCGAGAATTTAAATGCTGTTTTCATACCAAGCAGTGTATCAACGATTGAACCGTCAGCCTTTACGAATACACCGTGGTTTGAGAATTGGATGTATGGACCGGATGTTGATGATTTTTTAGTCGTGGGCAATGGAATATTAATCGGCTATAAGGGAAATGCGGATAAAGTAACTATTCCTTCAAATGTGCGTAAGATTGCGGCAAATGTTTTTGAAAGTCATAGTGAAATTATGGCAATAAGCCTTCCGGACAGATTGGAAGAAATCGGGGAGGAAGCATTTAAAAATTGCACGTCTTTACAAAATATTTCCGGAGGAAATTATATTGAAAAAATAGCCGACCGGGCATTTTTGAATTGTCCTCTGGAGACAATTCGCATTCCGGAAAGCGTGAAGAGCATAGGACTCAAGGCTTTTGCCCAAGAAAGCGGAAGCGGACAGTCAGACAGTATTGTGTTTTTAGGCAATAAGCTCCCGGAAATTTCCTATGAGAAAACGGCAACCCGCTTTACAAACAGTGAATACAGAGATTTAGCTTTACATGGAGTTTCTGTTGCAGTTGTAAATGCTTCTGTTACGGAATTTAATGATACCATTTTAGATGATCAGAATATTGGTTTTCGTGGAGTCATTTGCAGCATAGCAGCGGAACCTACCTTGACAGAGGATGGTTCGGTATACATAAAGTATATTTCTAATAATGAAGCAGGTATACCGGTTGAAGTACCGGATACGGTTTGGATTTATGGTAAAGAATATACAGTCGATCAGGTTTTGCAAACAGCATTTCATAAAGAGGCAGATAATGATGCCGAAGCAGAGAATGACGTTGAAGAGAATAACTTCGAGGAGAATACTGTCAGCGGGGATACAACACCATCCGGCGACGTATCGGGACTTAAGATAACAATAAATAACGAAAACTATAAAAACAATAATATAACATCTTTAAACCTATCAGCAGACGGAACCGGATATGAGGTTATTCTTGAAAATAACGAAGAAGAGAATCGTTTAAGAGAAGCGATTAATACTTCGGCAGATTATGGAGATGCGGGAGATAATTGTATCACCTTCAGCCTATCCATGAAATCAAATTTTGGGAATATACCAATCACAAAGTTAGGGAAAGAAAGACTGACTGTTACACTGCCGATATATAGAGCATGGATGGACCGCCCTATATTAGCAGTATGTTTGGATGATAACGGACAGTTAGAAGCAATGCTCTGCAAACAATATAGTACCGAAAACGGAAGCTATATTACATTTTTGGCAAAGCATTTTTCACCGTATGCGCTCTATCAGGGAGATATAATACCCGAGAATTTTCAAAATATTTTTGATGAGAAAATTGCAATGAAGCGCGGTGCGGAATATAGTATGGATTATGGAAGAAAAGATGATTCACCTGATACCGGAGATTTTAGTATCGAACCTAAATGGCTGTTAGCAATTGGTTTAGCGGCCCTCGCAGCATTTATATGGCTGCAAAAGGAACCTTCAATTAAAAAGAAACAGCCAGATTATTAAAAGCTTAAAAAGGGGTGCGGATTACTATGGAGCAAGAATTAAGGGATATTGCATATAATATTGCGATTGACAGATATTCTGGGATTTATTATGTCAATTTGCAGACCCAAACTTTTCAGGACATATGGGTTTCAGATGCTATGCATAGCTTAGTAACAGGAAATAATCTTTATAAAGATACACTGAAACGTTATGCTGCATTTATAATTTTGGAAGACAGACAAAGAATACTTGATTGGATGGAACCCGAAGAGCTTAAGAAAAATCTGCTCGGGAATGAGGGCAGAATTTCGACGGAATATGCAATCGTATACCCTAAGAATAGTGAGATTCAATATATTCGGGTTGAGATTGAGCAAGTAACCGTTGCAGATGGTCTGCCTGAAAGTGTTATCGCCTTATTTTCTAATATTACGAAAGAAAAGAAGGAAGAGCTCATCATGCAGGACATATTGCTTGATGTCAATACTGGAATTTGGCAGATAGAACTTTCAGATGGTCAAGAACCAAAAATGTTTGGAAATGCCTGCATGGATCGGTTAGTTGGTATACAAGGAACTGTCAGCCCCGAATTCTACTACAATCAGTGGTATGATAATATCGTGGACAGTTATTATGATGATGTGGCAGAATCTGTTGGTGAGATGCTGGCAGGCAAACCGTCAGAAGTTGAATATTTATTTGATCATCCCCAATATGGACTCATATATATTAGATGCGGAGGAAGATTAAGTAAAGTACAAAATGAAAAGCAAATTATTCAAGGGTATCATCAAGATGTTACGGAACTATATTCGCTAAAGAAAACAGTAAAAAATAACGAAGGAATTTTTAGTTCTTTAAGCAATGGATATAATGTAGTATTTTCGGTTGATTTACTGGCAAATACTTATGCGGTGCTAAAGGATGATTTAGATCATGACTACATAAAGCAAACAGATTCCTATGATAAGCTGCAGGAAGAAATTGCCCATCACTTAATCCATGAAGATGATCGTGTGAAGCTATTGGAAATTGGAAGTATTCAGAATATTCAAAATACGATTGAAGAAAAAAAGCCATATATTGAACTTACATGCAGAATGCGAAATCAGGATGGAATTTATCGCTTTATGCGTTTAAGTTATATTTTCGTAGAGGAGCAATTGGGTAAAACATCAAAGGTTCTGTATGTCTTTGCAGATATCAATGAAGAATATCAGCGAATGCTTGAGGCCGACTTAAGGGATAAGGTTTTTACAGCTTCGGCGGACATTACATATCAAACAATTTTTAGAATAAATTTATCCCAAAATCAGTTCCTAGTGATGAAAAGGGATACAACTGTCAGTGATATTACACCGTATCAACATGACTATAGAAAAATGATACGTGAGGTTTGCAAATTTGTTTATCCGGCAGACAGAGAATTATTTGTCAGTAATTTTAGTGCTAAAAATATTGTGAAGGAATTAAAGAAAAGGCAGAGAGAAAAGGAATTTAAATATAGAAGATTATGCCTAGATGGTACATATCGATGGAAGGATGCACATTTTGTATACATCGATCAGGAATGGTCAGCGGATGTTATTGTTGTTTGCTTAGTCCGCGACATTGACAGCTGGAAAAGTCAGGAGGTACAATCAAAGCAATTATTGGAAGAGGCACTTAGGCATGCAAACAATGCCAGTAATGCGAAGACGGAATTTTTATCCCGTATGAGTCATGATATTCGTACACCTCTGAATGCTATTATTGGTATGACAACATTAGCTGAGGTTCAATTAGATAATAACAAAAAGGTAAAAGAATGTTTAGAGAAAATTGATATTTCCGGAAAGTTTCTTTTAAATCTTGTAAATGAAGTGCTTGATATGAATCGCATTGAAAGCGGAAAAATTGATTTGTGTGAAGAGCAGTTTACTTTAGCAGAAATGATGGGAGAGGTGCTTTCGGTCATACAGCCGATGGCTGTTAGAAAAAAGCAGCAGTTTGTTGTACTGGCACAAGAAATTGAGCATGAGATTATAATTGCTGATAAGCATAGATTAAGCCAAATTATAATTAATCTGGCATCAAATGCTGTAAAATATACTCCTAACGAAGGAACTGTTAAAATAACTTTAAAGGAAGAGGCTTTATCAATACCGGAATATTCAAACTATATTCTAATCATAGAAGATAATGGAATCGGAATGACAGAAGAGTTTATAAGCAGAATATTCGAACCTTTCACCCGGGCAGAAGATTCAAGAGTGAGCAAGGCACAAGGAACAGGTCTGGGCATGTCTATTGTTAAAAATATTATCGATATGATGGGGGGAAACATTTCTATTGAAAGCAAAACCGGCAGAGGAAGTAAATTTATCGTGGAGCTGCCAATTCAGTTTAAACCTAAAGTTAAAAGCCCCTTGGCTGAATTTGACAGCCTTTCGGTATTAGTTGCGGATAGTGATATCGATACATGCCTGACTGCCTGTCAATTATTAAAGGAGCTTGGTGTTAGCAGTGACTATGCTTTAAATGAGGAAGCAGTCATTCAAAAGATAAAAAACACATATGCTTTACAACAGAACTATTATGCAGTTATAATAGACTGGCAGATGCTTTATGCGAACGGAGTTAATATTATAAAAGAGATTCGTAAGATTGTGAAAGGTGAGATTCCAATTATTGTATCTGCATATGACAGTTCCGTCATTGATACGGACACAATAAATATTGGAATCCGTGGAGTAATTTACAAACCTTTGTTTAAATCTCAGCTCGTATTTGAACTTAGTAAGATGAAACAAAAATCAGCTAAGACACTTACGAAGGAAAGCTTATTTGATATTTCCTTTGAGGGCAAAAAGGTATTAATGGTTGAGGATAATGAGATAAATAGTGAAATGCTGTACGACATTTTAAGCATGGTGGATTTGCACATAGATACTGCTGAAAATGGAAAAGAAGCGGTATCCCGCTTTTTGGATTCGCCGGAAGGTTATTATGATATGATATTAATGGATATTCAAATGCCTATTTTAAATGGACTGGAAGCGACAAAAATTATTAGAGGCATGGCAAGAAAGGATGCGCAGACAATACCTATTATTGCAATGACAGCAAATGCTTTTGCAGAGGATATTCATAATTCTAAAAAAGCCGGAATGAATGAGCATATTGCGAAACCGCTAGAAATAGAATTGTTGATGAAGCGGCTAAAGTTCTACATGACAAAGTAATGAAATACGATTAAAATGTTATTAACATGGAAAGGAAGAAGTACATTGAATAAAGAAGAGTTAGAGAAATGTGGAATTAATTACAGGCAGGGAATGATCCGCTTTATGAATAACGAATCATTGTTTGAAAAGTTTTTACTTAAGTTTAAGGATGATAAAAGTTATTTAAAGTTAAAGCAGGCATTAGAGCAGAAAGATTGCGAACAGGCTTTTCACGAAGCTCATACTCTAAAAGGACTGGCAGGGAATTTAGCTATGGATGCTTTGGCTGATGTAACGAGTGATGTCACAGAGGCGCTTCGGGCAGAAAATTTTGAGTTAGGCAGTCAGCTCATGTGTCATGTTGATAAGCAGTATGAACAAATAATTCAACTTTTAGAAAAGTTGGAAAAATGAATATAAGAAACACAAAAAAACTTCTGTCATATAATAACAAAAACAGGAGTTTTTTTTGTGTGGAACGTGTAAGAGATCAAATAGGATATGAGAGAGCTTTTAAGCAGAGACTGACCGGAAACGGCATTGGAATAGGGGTGCTGGATTCCGGTGTGTTTTTGCATGAAGATTTAAAAGATAGAGTGAAAGGATTTAAGGATTTTTTGTATCAAAGGAACAGACCATATGATGATTTGGGGCATGGAACACATGTATGTGGAATCATTGCCGGAAGCGGCAGGATGAGCAAAGGAAAATATCAGGGGATTGCTTCCGGATGCAATTTGTATGTTGGAAAAGTGCTGGATAAATATGGAAATGGAGAACTTTCAATTTTATTGGAGGGTCTGGAATGGCTCTTGGATAATAAGGATAAATTTAATCTTCGCTTAATTAATGTTTCTGTCGGGACGAAACAAGAGCGTAAAAACAGTGGATTGGAAGATATGCAAGAAATTGAGGAAAAAGAAAGAAGAATTATGGAAATTTCTGATAAGATCAGTGAGTCAGGGATTATTTTGGTAACTGCGGCAGGTAATTTTGGCCCGGCCCCAAGGAGTATATCACTGCTTGGTCAAAGTCCGAAAACAATTGCAGTAGGCTGTCACGATGGAGAATTTAGAGTAAATGGTAAAAAAATGTGCGAAGAGTATTCGGGGAGAGGTCCGAGCAGCTTTGGAATCAAAAAGCCGGATATTGTAGCACCGGGAACAGAAATTATATCCTGCAGCAGAGGCAGAGGATATATGGCTAAAAGCGGTACTTCTATGGCTGCGCCTATTGTAACAGGCGCTCTTGCCCTCGCAATGGAAAAATATTTCAATATGAATAATGATATTTTAAAAAGAAGATTATTTTATAGTGCAAAAGACCTTGGAGAATCTTATACAAAGCAAGGGTGGGGGATGGTTGATTTGAAAAAGCTATTATAAAATCCTTGACATAAAACGTATGATTGTATACAATTATACCCGAGTGCAAATAGCCGATATTTGCATAGGAGGTATAAGACAATGAATAAAAACAGTACTTTTTTAAACAGACCAGTTACTATGAATGAAAGGAATCATCTTTTAGAAATCGAAGAACATATGTATATTTTGGATGATGTGGAGAAACCTAATGTCTTTAGAAATATGTTTCCCTATTCAGAAGTACCAAAGATACCTTTTAATGATCGTATTGTACCACATAATATGCCTAAAAATATTTGGATTACGGATACAACATTTCGTGATGGACAACAGTCAAGAGCTCCGTATACAACAGAGCAGATTGTAACAATTTATGATTATCTTCATAAATTGGGCGGACCAAACGGAATGATTCGTGCGAGTGAATTTTTCTTATATAGTAAAAAGGATAGAGATGCCGTTTATAAATGTATGGAAAGAGGGTATCATTTTCCGGAAGTAACGAGTTGGATCAGAGCAAATAAAGAGGATTTTAAGCTCGTCAAAGAAATTGGCATGAAAGAGACAGGAATCTTAGTCAGTTGTTCTGACTATCATATTTTCTTAAAAATGAAAATGACAAGAAGGCAGGCAATGAACCACTATTTGAGCGTGATTCGTGATTGTCTGGAAGAGGGAATCAGTCCAAGGTGTCATTTAGAGGACATTACGAGAGCAGATATTTTCGGATATGTCGTACCGTTTTGCGTAGAGCTGATGAAACTTATGGAAGACTACAATATTCCGATTAAAATACGTGCCTGTGACACGATGGGATATGGGGTGAATTATGCAGGTGCGGTAATTCCAAGAAGTGTACAAGGTATTATTTATGCCATCCATACACATGCGGGTGTTCCGCATGAGCTAATTGAATGGCATGGTCATAATGATTTCTATAAAGCGGTTTCTAATTCGACAACAGCATGGCTTTATGGCTGCTCCGGTGTAAATACCTCTTTGTTTGGTATTGGAGAAAGAACAGGTAATACCCCATTAGAAGCAATGGTATTTGAGTATGCTCAGATTAGGGGCGATTTAAATGGTATGGATACAACCGTTATTACGGAGTTAGCAGAATATTATGAAAAAGAAATCGGTTACCAAATTCCAGAATATACACCATTTGTAGGTAGAAACTTTAATGTGACAAGGGCGGGTATTCATGCCGATGGTCTTTTAAAGAATGAAGAAATTTATAATATATTTGATACAGATAAATTTTTAAACAGACCGGTGCTTTGTGCAATATCAAACACTTCGGGACTGGCCGGCATTGCACATTTTATTAATACTTATTTTGGGTTACAAGAAGAAGACCAGCTTGAAAAAGGCACACCAATTGTAGCAGAACTAAAGAAATGGGTGGACGAGCAGTATGAAGACGGGCGTGTTACTGTGCTTTCCGATGAAGAAATTATTGAGCAAATTATTAGATTAAGTGAAAAATTAAATGTATCTATTCCTGGTCTTATGGTAGAATAGAAAATAGAAACAAGTTGAACTGCGGACAGATAATGGTATAATGAAACTGTGTGTTGGACGTTGGAGAAAAATGATGAGCGAATATGGTACAAATAATAGCGACCAGTATTCTTTAAGGGGAAAAGTCTTTCATAAACTTAGAGAAGATATTTTAAATGGTAAATATAAGCAAAATGAAGAACTTAGAGAGTCAGCCATTGGCGATGAGCTTGGAGTTTCAAGAACACCGGTAAGAGAGGCTTTCAGGCAGCTCGAGCTGGAGGGCCTGATTAAAATGATTCCAAACAAGGGTGCTTATGTGACGGGTATTACATTAAAGGATGTACAAGATATTTATATGATGCGTTCTTTGCTGGAAGGTTTATGTGCAAGGTGGGCAACCGAACATATAACAGAGGAACAGCTCAGTGAGATGGAGGAAAATATTTACCTTTCTGAATTTCATGAGCAGCGTGGGCATATGGAGCAGATTGCGGCACTGGATAATCGCTTTCATGAGTTAATGTACGAAGCCTGCAGCAGTAAAATGTTAGAGCATACATTAAAGGATTTTCATCAATATGTATACCGGGTTAGAAAGAGAACTCTGGCAAGCGGCAACAGAGGGCACGAATCCAATCACGAGCACAAAGAAATTATGGAAGCAATGAAAGAAGGAAATGCCGCTAAAGCTGAAAAGCTGGCAAATGAACATATGGCAAAGGCTTATGAAAATATGGTAAAAAATGACTTTGAAAAAGCCTTTGATAAAGAATAAATAATTATTAAAAAAGTTGGAGGAAATAAGATGGCAAAGATTCAAATGACAACACCTTTAGTTGAAATGGATGGAGATGAAATGACTCGGATTTTATGGAAGATGATAAAGGAAGAACTCCTTTTTCCATACATCGATTTAAAATCAGAGTACTATGATTTGGGCTTGGAATATCGTAACGAAACAAACGATAAGGTAACTGTTGATTCGGCCGAGGCAACAAAAAAGTACGGAGTCGCTGTTAAGTGTGCAACGATTACCCCAAATGCAGCACGTATGCCGGAGTACAATTTAAAAGAAATGTGGAAAAGCCCTAACGGTACAATTCGTGCGCTTTTAGACGGAACTGTTTTTAGGACTCCAATTGTTGTGAAGGGTATTGAACCATGTGTAAAAAATTGGGAAAAGCCAATTACAATAGCGAGACATGCATATGGTGATGTATATAAAAATGCAGAAATAAAAGTAGACGGACCGGGTAAGGCTGAGCTTGTATTTACAGCGAGTGATGGTACAAAGACCGTTGAACTAATACATAATTTTAAAGGCCCAGGTGTTTTACAAGGAATGCATAACACAAATGAATCTATTTCCAGTTTTGCGAAAGCTTGTTTTAATTATGCACTAGATACAAAGCAGGATTTATGGTTTGCGACAAAAGACACCATTTCCAAGAAATATGATCATACCTTTAAAGATGTTTTTGAGGAAATTTTCGAGGCTGAATATAAAGAAAAATTTGACGCTGCCGGCATTGAATATTTTTATACATTAATTGATGATGCGGTTGCCCGTGTTATGAAGGCAAAGGGCGGATTTATTTGGGCATGTAAAAACTATGACGGAGATGTTATGAGTGATATGGTTTCCAGTGCCTTCGGCTCTCTTGCAATGATGACATCTGTACTTGTTTCCCCTTCCGGTGTCTATGAATATGAGGCGGCTCACGGAACTGTACAGAGACATTATTATAAACATTTAAAGGGTGAAGAAACATCCACAAACTCTGTTGCAACCATTTTTGCATGGACAGGTGCGCTTCGTAAGCGTGGAGATTTAGACAACAATAAGGAACTAATGGATTTTGCTGATAAATTAGAAAAAGCAACGATTCAGACGATAGAAGACGGAAAGATGACAAAAGACTTAGCGTTGATTACTTCCTTAAAAGATGTTATAGTATTAAATAGTGAAAATTTCATTAAAGAAATTAGAAAAACGATGGATGCAATGTAAGGAATTTACGTATGGATTTTATAGCAGGTGTGGGACGGGTTTTCATTTTGTTAGTAAAAGAGATGTTTTCAGGTTTGGAATTCACATCTCTGGGATTTTTTACATTTTTATTGCTTGGTGCAATTGTGTATTATTGCATACCCAAAAAGGGGCAGTGGTTATGGCTGCTCTTTTTGAGTATGTTTTTTTATGTTACAAATGCAGGGAAGCTTACTATTTTTATCGTATTCAGTATTATAACCTCTTGGCTTTACGGATACATCAGTGACAAGGAAAATTTATCAATGCAGCTTAAAAAGTGGGGACTGGTCGTTGTTATTTCCTTAAATGTATTACTCCTTCTGTTTTTGAAAATTTCATCATCCGGGACACTGCTTGCTAATAAAATTTCACTAGATCGATTTGCCTTTCTTATACCTATGGGTATTTCCTTTTACACGCTGCAAATTATTGCCTATTGTACCGATGTGTATAAAGGGAAAGTTCCGCCACAAAAGAATATTTTAAAATATGCTTTATTTGTCAGCTTTTTCCCGCAAATTTTACAGGGACCGATTCCAAGGTATGAGCAGCTTGGCCGCCAACTTTATACCGGTCATAAATTTAACTATGAAAAAGTTACGTTTGGACTGCAGCTTATTATTTGGGGCTGCTTTCAAAAAATGGTTGTGGCAGATGCCGCTGCAATTGTCGTAAACAGAGTATTTGGTGAGTGGCAGAATTATCATGGAATTTATGTATTATTTGCAGCGGTGCTATACAGTATTCAGCTTTATGCTGACTTTGCCGGATGTGTCTGCATCGCAATCGGAGCAGCAGAATTGTTTGGCATCAAAATTGCAGATAACTTTAATCATCCGTATTTTAGTACTTCGATTCAAGACTTTTGGCGAAGATGGCATATTTCTTTAAGCTCTTGGCTTCGTGATTACATATACATTCCACTCGGCGGCAACCGAAAAGGAAAAATTCGAAAATACATAAATATTATGCTGACATTTCTAGTAAGCGGTATTTGGCATGGTATTGGCTCACATTACATTATTTGGGGATTACTGCATGGATTTTATCAGATTATCGGTGATATTTTAAAACCGGTAAGAGATTTTGCGGTAAAACTATTTAAAGTAAACCGGGATTCCTTTTCTCATAAGCTCTATAAGCAGATTGTTACCTTTATACTAGTTATGACGGCATGGATATTTTTCAGAGCCGAAAGTGTGAGTGTTGCACTACATATGATTAAAAATATGATAACTACATTTAATCCGTGGGTTTTATTTAATGATGAGCTATATCTGCTTGGTCTAAATCCGAAGGAGAGCAGAGTACTGTTTTTTGGTATTTTTGTAATGTGGGTAGTCAGTATGCTGCAAAAGAAAATGCATATCAGAGAAACACTTGCAAAGCAAACACTTATATTCCGATGGTTTATTATATTCTCAGGCATTTTTGGAATTTTAATTTTTGGAATTTATGGACCGGGTTATGATGCAGGTGAATTTATTTACGGAAATTTTTAGTGCTAAGAAGTAAGCGGAGAACAAAATGATAAAGAAAACAATTATAGTAAAAGTAATTGCGTTTTGTTTAGTTTTTTGCATATTATTTACTTTTACGAGTGCGGTTATACGTGATAAACGGTGCGAGGGTGAATATGATGCCACTAATAAAGTTAAGGGGTTTTACAAGGAAGCAGCAAACAGTCTGGATTTTGTTTTTATTGGTTCCAGCCAGTTATACGCACATGTAGCTCCAGCGGTGCTTTACCGGGATTATGGGATGACAAGCTATGATTTTGCCGCCAATGAGCAGCCCTTATCAATCAGTTATTATTACATAAAAGAGGCACTGAAATATCAAAAACCAAAAGCAATCATATTAGAAGTTTTTACTGTATATGGCGATGATTTTGAGGAAGAAGGAGTGAATCACATTAACTTAGATGATATGCCTTTTTCCGGAAATAAAATAAAAGCAATCAAAGAAAGCGTTCCGGAAGAATTGCAAAAATTTTTTGTGTTTGATATTTATAAATATCATTCTACTTGGAGCGGGTTTTATGATGGAAAATGGAATTATACGTTTGAGGAGATGCAAAATATTAATAAAGGTTATTCTCCTTTTATCTTTGCACGTGAATATGAAGCTTCTGCAAAAGAGGAAGTGAAAAGTGTAACAGAAAAAACAGAAATTCCGGACCGCGCAAAGGAGTGGCTTTTAAAAATCATTTCTCTTACTAGGGAAGAGGGAGTTGATTTGATTTTGTTAAAGACTCCAAATGGCAATCCGGAAAGGCAGAAGCTCTATAACTCCGTTGATGCTTTTGCGAAAGAACAGAATGTTCCGTTTTTAAATTTAAATATTATTTTAGATGGCGAAGCGCATGTCAATGTACTGCAGGCAGAAGTCATTACACAGAGCATTGGAAATTATCTTGTCAGCAAATACGGTAATTCATATTTAGGCAATGAGGAAGCGTTTCCTTATAAAGAACAGTGGGAAGAAAGCGTTAAAAGCTTTGAAGAGGCAAAAAGTGCTTGTCTATCAGCCAAGTGACAGTGTCTCCCATTCATCCATCAAGCTTTCTAAGTCATAATTCAGCCTTTCTTGTTCCTTTGTGATTTCTTGAAGCTTTGCAACATTTGTTGAATTTTCAGGGTTACTTAGTTCGGCATTTAGTGCTTCTAGTTTATTTTCTATTAACTCAATATCAGCTTCAATTTTTTGAATTTGATTATCCAATTTACGTTTTTCGGATTGAAGACGTTTTTGCTCCTTCCAGTCCATCTTCGTGTTAGATTCAGACACTGCCGGGATTGTAGAAGCAGTGCTTTTTTCAATGACCGGATTTAATCCCATAAAGGAAGAACCGGATTGTATGATAGTATTGTCTGGCATCTCGTGCTTTTCTAAATAATAGTCATAGTTACCGATGTAATTGTTAAACTGCCCATTTTCTAAATCTAAAATACGCGTAGCAGTACGATTTATAAAATATCGATCATGTGAGACATATAAAAGAGTGCCCTCATAGCGGTTTAAAGTATCTTCTAAAATTTCTTTTGAAGTAATGTCCAAGTGATTAGTCGGTTCGTCCAGAATTAAAAAGTTAGCATTAGATAACATTAGCTTTGCAAGGCTGACACGTCCTTTTTCGCCGCCGCTTAAGTCGTTAATTCGTTTAAAAACATCATCCCCTGAAAAAAGAAAAGCAGCAAGAGTATTTCGTATTTCGGTATTAGTAAGTAAAGGGAAGCTGTCAGAAATCTCATCAAATAAAGTTTTTTCATTATGTAAGACATTATGCTCTTGGTCGTAATAACCGATTACTACATTGCTTCCTAAAGTAAAACTTCCCGAATCAGCCGTTTCAAATTGGTTTAAAATTTTTAAAAGAGTTGTTTTTCCGGTGCCATTTTTGCCGATAATCGCAATGTGCTCACCGCGGGAAATATCAAAGCTTGTATTTGTAAAAAGCGTCAGAGAATCATATGCTTTTGAAAGTTCTGTTACTGTCAGTACGTCCTTTCCACTTAAAATACGCGGGCGTAATTTAATATGCATATCATCATGAAGTGTAACCGGTTTATCTAAAACTTCAATTTTGTTTAACATCTTTTCGCGGCTTTCTGCGCGTCGGACAGACTTTTCACGATTGAATGATTTTAATTTTTCGATGACTTCTTCCTGATGTTTAATTTCACGCTGCTGATTTAAGAAAGCGTTCATTTGGGAAATACGCAGAACCTCTTTTTTCTTTGCGTAATCCGTATAGTTTCCAACAAAAGTAGTTACAGTTCCGGCTTCAATTTCAATGATTTTGCCGGCAATGCGGTCGAGAAAATAGCGGTCGTGAGAAACAAGTATGATCGCACCTTTATAGTTGGAAAGATATGTTTCCAGCCATGCAATCGATGCCATATCAAGATGATTGGTCGGTTCATCTAAAATAATTAAGTCAGGATTTTTTAGTAATAGCTTGCCAAGAGCTACCCGGGTCTTTTGACCGCCCGAGAGAGTGTCCACTTGTCTTTTAAAATCTTCCTCTAAAAAACCCAGTCCCTTTAAAACTCCAATTACTTGACTTTTATAAGCATAACCATCCGCTAATTCAAATTGATGTGTCAGCGAAGAGTATTGTTCCATTAAACGATTCAGTTCATCCCCGGTCGTATGCTTCATCGCCAGCTCTATTTGGCGTATGTTTGCCTCCATATCAATGATATGCTGCTTCATCGCCAACAGCTCTTCATAAATGGTACCGGTAGTATCTAATTGCTGGTGCTGGGCCAGATAGCCAATTGTTTTATCTTTAGAAATTGTTACAAGTCCTTCATCTGCCTCTAACAACCCCATAATTATTTTTAACAGCGTTGTTTTGCCGGCGCCATTCATACCAATGATGGCGGCTTTTTCCTGATCCTCAATATGGAAGGACGCATTTCTTATAATTTCTTTTTCAGAAAATGATATTTTTATATTTTGACACGATAAAATCATGATTTACTCCTTTTTATTCACATTTCATAGGCATTATACAAGATTTTAAAAGAAAATGCAAAAAAAACAGATAAGCCTTTGACATATTTTTAACAGGGTATTAAAATAGAAGTGATGTTTCCTTTCTAGGATAACAGGCAGGAGGATGGAATGATGGAAGAAAAAGAAATTTCACAGGCAGTTATCGGCAGACTTCCAAGATATTTCCGATTTTTAGGAGAGTTGAAGGATGAGGGTGTCGAGAGAATATCGTCACAGGAATTAAGCACACGAATGCAGGTGACAGCATCACAAATACGCCAGGATTTTAATAACTTTGGCGGCTTTGGCCAACAGGGATATGGATACAATGTAGAATTTTTATATGAAGAAATTGGTAAAATACTAGGACTGTATAAAAAGCACAACTTAGTATTAATAGGTGCCGGTAATCTGGGCCAGGCTCTTGCTAATTATGTGAATTTTGAGAAGAGAGGATTTTTAATCCGCGGAATTTTTGATGCCAATCCGAAGCTTTGCGGTAAAGAGGTGAGGGGCATTAAAGTATTTCCGATGGCGGAACTGGAAAGCTTTATAATAGAAAATGATATTGATATCGGAGTTTTAACGATTCCCAAAAATTCAGCAGTAGAGGTAGCAAAAAGTTTAGTAAATTGCGGTATTAAAGCAATTTGGAATTTTGCACATGTTGATTTGGATGTTCCCGCCGGAGTGCAAGTTGAAAATGTACATTTGTCGGATAGTCTGATGAAACTTTCTTATAACATTAATCGTTACAATAAGGATACGAAGAAAAAATAAAGGTGATGCTGTATGGGAAGTAATGAAGAAGAGTTTAAAAAAGCTTTAGAGGGAAAGAATATTCCTATCTTAATATTGGATCATAAATGGCATCAGATTTTTATAAATCTGGATGAGAGCGGAAAGATTGCAAAATTAAGAGATGAACTGACTGAGCTTTTAAAAGAACAAGGCAAATGCAATACAGAAGGAAAAGAAATTAGGAAGCTGAAAACGAAGCTGATGAACGATATTGTCGTTCTCGTTGATGAAAATGATACGAGACCAAATAAAAGGACAGAAAAAAACATTTCGGAGCACAGCAGACTGTTAGATGAATGCAATGAAAAGTTAGACAATTACCGGGAAGCCTTACTTGATTTACCGAAGAAAATAAATGAAGTTAATTATGAGTTAATGCTGGCAACGATGGAGATTTGCTATCATGCATTTGAAAAAAACAGTGTAGAAATAGAGGAAATCGGAGAATGGATTAGTACGATTCGTGTTGAGCTGAAGAAAAAGGTAATCCGTAAGCAGGAAAAGGAATCAGAAAATCAAGTCCTATATACATTTATGCACAATATTTTTGGACCGGAAGTAATTGATATTTTTGATGTGAAATATGATATTGAAAAGCAGATTCAAAATAGACTGGAAGAGCTGAAAGAGAATGCGGAGTTAATAGATTAGGAGAGACTCTTATGAAATATGTTGTTGATAAAGAAAATATGAAAAGATGTGATTATAATACAACGGCATATTTTGGCGTACCGGAGCTTGTATTAATGGAAAGAGCAGCTCTTGCTGTATGTGATGAGGTAAAAAAGCGTTTTTCTGATAATGCTTTAGTTCTTGTAGTCTGCGGAGGCGGCAATAATGGCGGTGATGGCTTTGCTATTGGCCGCATTTTGCATTTGATGGGATTCTTTGTTTCTTTTTATTTTATTGGTGATGAGCAAAAGGCTGCCGCTTCATGTAAAAAGCAGATGGAAATTGTGAGAGCTTATGGCGGAGAGATTATGACAAGCTTACCAAATCAAACATACGATGTAATCATTGATGCAATTTTTGGTATTGGATTGTCGAGAGTGATGACAAAACATTATATTGATATGATAGATACACTAAATAAATTTAGTGCCTATAAAATAGCAGTCGATATCCCAAGCGGTATTGATGCAGACAGCGGTTGTATGATGGGCAATGCTTTTCTTTCGGATATAACAGTTACCTTTGGTTTTTTAAAACAAGGACTGCTGTTATATCCGGGAGCATTCTATGCCGGTAAAGTAGTTTGCAGACAGATTGGTATCACAAAGGAAAGTTTTTTAGGTGAATTTCCAAAGGCTGTGACATATGAAAGAAAGGATTTAAGGGCTGTTAAAAAGCGCAGACCGGATGGGAATAAGGGGAGCTTTGGAAAGCTTGGACTATTCGCCGGAAATAAAAGTGTAAGCGGCGCTTGCCTGCTTTCAGCAAAGGCGGCATTTCGCAGCGGCTGCGGATATGTTAAGGTATATACACATGAAGCAAACAGAGAAATTTTATCGCTCAGCGTACCGGAGGCAGTACTTTCGGTGTACGCAGATAACAGTCGGGACAAAGAAAAGTTTGCTTTGGCAAAGGCAGTTTATGATTTTGCCGATGTAGTAATTATTGGACCGGGCATTGGCTTTTTGAAAGATACAAAGGAAATAGTAGATGATATAATCCGTAAAGATCAAAAGCCGATTATTTTAGATGCGGATGCACTTAGAATTCTGTCGGAGTCCCCTTTACTCATTGAGTATTTAGAACAGACAAAAGCAAGCAGAAAGCATAAGATTATTTTTACTCCGCATATGGGAGAGCTGGCGGGATTGCTGCAAGCAGATATTAAAGAAGTGAAACAGCATTTGCTTAAATGGGCACCGGAATTTGCCAAACGTTTGGGAGTCATTCTTGTATGCAAGGATGCCAGAACGATTGTTTTTGATGGAAACAGCGAGAGAATATATTTTAACCGAACCGGAAACGAGGGAATGGCATGTGCCGGAAGCGGAGATATTTTGACAGGAATGATTGCGGCGATGCTTGGAAGAGAATTAGAGGCATTTGAGGCGGCAGCAATGGGGGTATATATTCATGGACTTTGTGGGGATTTGGCAAAGAAAAGATTAGGCAGTGCGTATATGACACCATCGGATATCATAAAAGAGCTGTCAAATATTTTGAGATAAACGGAACTGGAGAAGATAAGAATGAATCATTATGATAGAGTGTGTGCTTATATAGACTTAGATGCAATTCGACTTAACGTAGAAAATATAAAAAGCAGGATAAATAAAAATACGCAGATTATTGCCGTTATTAAGACCGATGGCTATGGACATGGAGCGGTTGCAATTGCACATGAATTAGAGCAAATTTCTTCTGTATATGGCTTTGGGGTTGCAACTGCAGAGGAGGCGTATATTTTGCGTAAAGCACGGATAAAAAAGCCAATTATAGTAATTGGCTATACTTTTTGTTATTCTTATGAGGAGTTAATCAGGCAAAACATTCAAATCACTGTTTTTAAAGATGATATGTTAGAAGAAATTATTGCGGCGGCAAAAAAAATTAAAATAAAAGCAATGGTACATATTAAAGTAGATACAGCTATGTCGAGAATCGGTATTAAGGCAGATGAATCGGGACTGTCATTTGTTAGAAAAGTACTGCAATCAGATATGCTTGAACCAATAGGGATTTTTACGCATTTTGCAAAGGCGGATTGCGCCAATTTAGAGGATGCCAAGAAACAGCTCAGTGATTATAAAGAATTTCTTTTGAGAATTTCAAAATTAGAAATGGAAGCAGGAAAAAATATAGAATTGAAGCATTGCTCGAACAGTGCCGGTATTATATCTTTGCATGAAGCAGATATGGATGCTGTAAGAGCCGGAATTACCTTATATGGGCTGACACCTTCGAATGAAGTTCCGTCTCATATCGTGCCGGTAACCCCTGCCCTTACTTTAAAAAGCTGTATTATATACATAAAAGAAATTGAAGAGGGTGCCAAAGTAAGCTACGGCGGTACTTTTACTGCGTCTAAAAATATGCGGATTGCAACGATACCGGTTGGTTATGGGGATGGTTATCCACGAACACTTTCAGGAAAAGGGCATATTTTAATTCATGGGCAGGAAGCACCGATTTTAGGACGAATTTGTATGGACCAGTTTATGGTAGATATTTCAGATATACCACAGGCAAAAGAATTAGACGAAGTGACACTAATAGGAAGGGACGGCAAAAAGACAATTACGATGGAATATTTAGGTGATTTGTCTGGAAGATTCAATTATGAATTGGCATGTGATCTTGGCAAGAGAATTCCAAGGCTTTATATGAAAGATGGAAATGTGATAGCAGCAAAAGACTATTTCGATGATTATCAAATAGACTATTTTAATTAGTATTTTCTTGTCCGTTTCAAAAAACGAATGAATACAACCGCAAAAACGCGGCAATACTATGTGAAAGCTTAGGAAAAGAGGTTGTATGAAATGAAACGGGGCGACATTTATTATGCGGATTTGAGACCGGTTATTGGTTCAGAACAGGGCGGTATCAGACCGGTACTAATAGTACAAAATGACATTGGGAATAAACACAGCCCAACGGTTATCTGTGCGGCAATTACATCGAAAATGAATAAAGCAAAGCTGCCTACACATATTGAAGTTGAAGCAAAACGTTATCATATGGTAAAGGATTCGGTTATATTATTGGAGCAGCTTCGGACGATTGATAAAACAAGACTAAAAGAACAAATATGTCATTTGGATGGTGAAATTATGACAAAGGTTAATAAAGCACTTTTAATCAGCCTTGCGCTGCATACATAAATAAGAGTAAGGCAAAACATCTAAATTTGACGAAGTGTAAAGAAAATGATATATTTGAAAATAAGACAAAATTTATTTTTGTCTTTTCTTTCATGTATTTTAATTTTAAATGATAATCAAAAAGGAGAATATACAAATGGCAGGGCATTCAAAGTTTGCGAATATTAAGCATAAAAAGGAGAAGAATGATGCTGCAAAGGGCAAGGTTTTTACTATTATTGGAAGAGAGATTGCAGTAGCGGTAAAAGAAGGCGGCGGTCCTGATCCGACAAATAACTTTAGACTTGCGGCAGTCATTGCCAAGGCAAAGGCAAATAATATGCCAAATGATACGATTGACAGAGGAATTAAAAAGGCGGCAGGGGATAATGGCAATGTTGAGTATGAGCAAATTACATATGAAGGCTATGGTCCAAATGGAATTGCTATTATTGTAGAAGCGCTGACGGATAACAAAAACAGAACGGCAGGTAACGTTAGAAGTGCTTTTACAAAGGGGAATGGAAGCATTGGCACACCGGGCTGTGTATCGTTTATGTTTGATAAAAAGGGACAGATTATTATAGCAAAAGAAGAGTGTGAAATAGAGACAGATGATTTAATGATGATGGCACTTGATGCTGGTGCCGAAGACTTTATCGAGGAAGAAGACAGCTATGAAATTGTAACCGATCCAGATGAGTTTACAGTAGTGTACAATATCCTTTCAAAGGCAAATCTTCCGATGGCCTCAGCAGAGGTAACAATGATTCCGCAGACCTATGTGGAACTAGCCGATGAGACTGCAATGAAATCACTGCAAAAGACATTGGATTTGCTTGATGAGGATGATGATGTACAGGCGGTATATCATAATTGGGACGAGTAAGTAAAGGAAATATGTATAAATGAAAGAATTTAGAAGCGACACGTGTGGAGGCTGAACATGAGTAATTATGAATTTGAGACAAAATGTGTACAATCCGGCTGGCAGCCTAAAAAGGGTGAGCCAAGAGTGCTTCCGATTTATCAGAGCACAACATTCAAATACGATACAACAGAGCAGATGGGTAAGCTGTTTGCTCTAGAGGAAAGCGGTTATTTTTATTCAAGACTTCAAAATCCGACGAATGATTTTGTTGCCCAGAAAATTTGTGATTTAGAAGGCGGAGTGGCAGCAATGCTGACTTCCTCTGGTCAGGCAGCCAATTATTATGCGGTATTTAATATTTGCGAAGCCGGAGATCATTGTATTATGGCTTCCACCATTTATGGAGGTACTTTTAACTTATTAACGGTCACGATGAAAAAAATGGGGATTGAGTGCACGGTAATACACCCCGACGTATCAAAAGAAGAACTGGACGCCGCATTTCAGCCTAATACAAAATGTGTACTGGCTGAATCGGTTGCAAATCCGGCCCTTGTTGTTTTAGATATTGAAAAATTTGCACTATCTGCACATGAACACGGAGTACCACTCATTATAGATAATACCTTTCCAACACCGTTAAACTGCAGCCCTTTTAAGTGGGGGGCGGATATCGTGACTCATTCCACAAGCAAGTATATGGATGGACACGCAATGTGTGTTGGCGGTGCCATTGTTGACAGCGGTAATTTTGATTGGCTGAAATATGCTGATAAATATCCGGGACTTTGTAGACCGGATGATTCCTATCATGGTATTGTGTATGCCGAAAAATTTGGTGCGGCAGCTTATATTACAAAAGCAACGGTGCAATTAATGCGTGATTTAGGCTCCATTCCATCGCCGCAAAATTCATTTTTATTAAATGTTGGACTGGAAACACTGCATTTGCGAGTTCCGCGCCACTGTGAGAATGCACAAAAAATTGCTGAATTTTTGGAAAGCCATGAAAAAGTGGCCAGTGTAAATTATCCGGGCTTAAAGAGCAATCAATACTACGAGTCAGCTAAGAAATATATGCCAAACGGGACATGCGGGGTTATCTCCTTTACTTTAAAAGGAGGAAGAGAGCCGGCAGTAGATTTTATGGACAGCTTAAAGCTTGCTGCAATTGTGACTCATGTTGCGGATGCAAGAACCTGTGTCCTGCATCCGGCAAGCCATACGCATCGACAGATGAATGATGAACAGTTAAAGGCGGCAGGTGTAGAGCCGGGTCTTGTTCGTCTTTCGGTAGGAATTGAAAATGTAAATGATCTTATAAAAGATTTAGAACAGGCATTGCAAAATGCCTGAATACTAAAAGGGGAAGTAAGATGAACAAAAGTAGGAGCAGGAAGCTTCTGGAAATTTTCGGAATCATTGTTTATTTTTTGGGACTGTTAAGTTTTTTTCTTTATCTTTATCAAAGTGAATATACTTGTTTTCATGATAGCTATGGACTGTTAAAAGGATCAAAAGAACACATTGTAATACAAAATTTTTGGGATGTACTTGATTTTATTTTTATTACTTCTGTTAATGGATTGTACATGTTTTTGGGAGAAAAGACAGCTGTTGTTTTGGGATATCAGATTGCAGTGAGAATAATCGGCTGCCTGTTGTTATTTGCAGGTCTTTCGATGCTAAGCAAAAAGCTGATTGCCTTTATTTTGACATCGGTATATGCAGTCATTCCGTTATTATTTTTTGAACAATATATTTACGATGGCATGCTGATTCTGGAATTTATTATCTTTGTATGTATTTTTATTTGCGGCATACTCGTTACGATAATAAAAAGAAAAAATAATATAAATAAATCAACACCGGAGGATATAAATATGCTTGCAGCTGAGAGTGAAGACAAAATAGAGAATGCTCATAAAGAACAATCTCATACGCAGTTTATTAAAAATCCATTGCCGGTACCAAAAAGACATGTAAGAAAAGAAATGACGTACGATATTGAAGTTCCGGCAGATAAAATGAATTATGATATTTTAATACCTGATAAAAATTATTATGATATTGAATAAAAATATTGGATTTACAAAGAATAAGAAGGGCATATTGCTCTTCTTTTTTTATATCATAGCAATGTCAAAATAATGAAAAACCGGGAGGACGAACAAGGAATGAATCATAAAGACAGCAATAAACAGGAAGAGAAAGATGAAGTTCAAGAGCAGAAAGATGAGCGGATTAAAGAATCAGGACAGGTAACTCTGAATAAGAATAAAGAAAAACATAAGATTGAACTTATATCTATCATTGGAGAAATAGAGGGGCATGAGAATTTAGGCAATACTTCAAAAACAACAAAATATGAGCATTTGCTGCCACAGCTTGGAACGATAGAAGACAGTGCTGATATTGACGGGGTGTTATTTTTATTAAATACAGTCGGCGGAGACGTAGAAGCAGGGCTTGCCATTGCAGAAATGATTGCATCGTTAAGTAAGCCGACGGTTTCACTTGTGTTGGGGGGCAGCCACTCCATTGGTGTTCCGATCGCAGTCAGCACCAGTTATTCCTTTATTGTTCCCACCGGTACAATGGTAATACATCCGGTCAGATTAAATGGCATGATTATTGGGGTGGCACAGACATTTGAATATTTCAAACAGATTCAGGAAAGAATTACAGGCTTTGTAACAAATCATTGTGAAATAGGAAAAGACCGATTTTTAGAGTTAATGATGGAAACTGAAGTGTTAACAAAGGATGTAGGAAGCATTTTAGTAGGGGATCAAACGGTAGCGGAAGGTATCATAGATGAGGTAGGCGGAATTAAGGAAGCAACGGCCAAACTTCACCAGATGATTCGTGACAATTTAAAACAGACGGAGAAAACTAATACAAAATAATGACAACTTCGCAAAAAAATGCTATACTAATAAAAGTTATTTATTTTTATTAGTATGGCATTTTAAGAAATTGGAGAGACAATGGTATGGCGGCACAGACAAAGAAAAAAGCCGGTCCAAACAAAAGAAGAAATACTAAAACTAACAAACAAAAGCAAAATGAGATTCAGCTTCAAAAAGAAATAATCTTTTTAATATGGCTGGCATTTACAATATTATTATTTTTGTGCAATTTTAAGATTTCAAATAGCCTTGGAGAAAAGACAAGCATTATAGGCGGTTTTGGTAATATGCTTAGTAGTATTATGGGTGGAGTTTTCGGTTTGATGTGTTACATAGCACCAATACTATTTTTTTTAGGCAGTATATTTATTGTTTCCAATAAGGGAAATATTATGGCTGTCTTTAAGCTCATATCAGCTATCGTTTTGTTTTTACTTGGAATGATTACGGCAGCTTTATTTCAAGGCATGGAAAAAATGGACCTAAATGTAAAAACATTTTATGAGTATTCTAAATCTGGCAAAGGCGGAGGCGTCATTGGCGGATATTTAGCTGCGGGCATGAATTCAGCATTTGGTAAGGTAGGAACCATTGTACTTATCATTATTGTAATGATATTTTGTTTATTTATATTAATGGAAAAATCATTTTTTTCAGTAGTAAAGCAGGGCAGCAAAAAAGTATACGATACGGCAATCGATGATGCCGAACGCAGAAAAGAACAGGCACAGGTACGAAGAGCGAAGCACCAGCAGCTGCAAAGAGAAAAAGCGGACCAAAAACTTCGGATGCATAACAAGGTAGCCGGAGTAGCGATAGATACAGCAATTAGACGAGAAGAGGATTCCCCAGAAAATATTCATGAAATTACATTAAATGACAATACGGCAGATACAAATATTGAACAGCAAATGCAGCAAGCACTTGATGCGTTAAATCAAATTAAAATAAACGGAATTGAAGAGAATGTGGTAGAAGAGGATATTGATTCTCTGCAAATAGAAAAGCAGACAATACATGAACTTAAGCAAAGGGAAATGCAAACTTCCAAAACAAAAGAGGCACCTGTCAGTGCAGCTGCAAAAAAGCCGGAGCTTCGGAAGGAAATACCGGCGGACGCACAGGATGATTTAAATGTATCAAAGGAATATGCAAAAGCAGTCAAACCAAAAAAGAAGTATATATTTCCACCGCTTTCTAAGCTGAAAAAAGGTGATGGCGGAGGGAATAAGGATTCGGCAAGACAGCTTCGTGAGACGGCTCTGCATTTACAGCAGACGCTGCAGACATTTGGAGTTAAAGTTACAATTACAGATATTAGCCAAGGGCCTTCGGTCACAAGATATGAATTACAGCCGGAGCAGGGCGTAAAAGTAAGCAAAATTGTTAACTTGGCAGATGATATTAAGCTGAATCTGGCAGCAACCGATATTCGTATCGAAGCACCGATTCCGGGAAAAGCTGCGGTTGGTATTGAAGTTCCTAATAAAGAAAATACAATGGTAGCATTTCGGGATTTGGTAGAATCTAAAGATTTTAAGGAATTTTCATCAAATCTTGTTTTTGCGGTCGGCAAAGATATTGCCGGTAAAGTTATCGTGGCTGATATTGCTAAAATGCCGCATCTCTTAATTGCAGGTGCGACCGGTTCCGGTAAAAGTGTCTGTATTAATACGATTATTATGAGTATTTTGTATAAGGCCCACCCGGATGATGTGAAAATGATTATGATAGATCCGAAGGTTGTAGAATTAAGCGTTTACAATGGAATTCCGCATTTAATGATACCGGTCGTAACAGACCCTAAAAAAGCGGCGGCAGCTCTTCGCTGGGGCGTGGCTGAGATGGAAGACCGTTATAAAAAATTTGCCGATTTAAACGTTAGGGATTTAAAGGGTTATAATAAAAAGGTTGGGGAAATGCCGGATAATAATGGCGCAAAGCTTTTAGAAAAGCTGCCGCAGGTAGTTATTATAGTAGATGAGCTTGCCGATCTTATGATGGTTGCACCCGGAGAGGTGGAGGAATCGATTTGCCGTCTGGCCCAGCTTGCCAGAGCCGCAGGCATTCATCTTATTATTGCGACACAGCGTCCTTCCGTAGATGTTATTACTGGACTGATTAAGGCAAATATGCCAAGCCGTATTGCTTTTGCGGTTTCATCAGGTGTGGATTCAAGAACAATTTTGGATATGATCGGAGCGGAGAAGCTGCTCGGAAAAGGTGACATGCTTTTTTATCCGCAAGGCTTGTCTAAACCTTCCCGTGTACAGGGAGCATTTATTTCAGACAAAGAAGTTTCAGAAATCGTGGACTTTTTGAAAGAACAATGTATTGTTGATGAAGACAGTGCAAGTGAAGTAGAAGAAAAAATTGCTAGTATCAGTACGTCTGCCGGAGGTACCGGAGGCGGAGGCATGGAACTGGATGCCCATTTTGCCGATGCAGGCAAATTTATTATTGATAAGGATAAAGCGTCAATCGGAATGCTGCAGCGGGTATTTAAGGTAGGATTTAACCGTGCCGCACGGATTATGGATCAGCTTGCAGATTGCGGTGTTGTTGGTGAGGAAGAAGGTACAAAACCGAGAAAAGTACTTATGAGTATGGAAGAATTTGAAAATCTGTTAGAAGAATTGTAAAAGGAGCAAAACAGCATGAAAACAGACATTGAAATCGCACAGCAGGCATATATCAAACCTATTACAGAGATAGCGGCTAAAATTGGGCTGACAGAAGACGAGTTGGAATTATACGGTAAATATAAAGCGAAAATAAGTGATGCTTATTTATCAAAAATAAAAGAT
>CAYPIB010000001.1:87965-90887 GCA_964410675.1 uncultured Roseburia sp. | reverse complement strand
GGCTAAAGGGAAAAAGAGTTTTTATTTGCGGCGGTACGGGACGTTCGTTTGCAGCGGCAGCACTCATTGATGATTTTGGGATGGAACTTGTCGGACTTGAAACCCCGACGTATGATGCGGATGCTCAGGCGGATATTGAATATCTGAATGGAATCCACAAAAATTATGTCCTTGATATAGCCAATATGCAGCCGTTTGAACAAGTTAATCTGGTGAAGAAGTTAAAGCCGGATGTATTTATCGGAGTTCCGGAGTGGGCAGCAAAGCTTGGAATTCCGACAACGCATGTACTAGATATGAAAAGACCGACAATGGGCTATGACGGACTTTTATATCTTGGCAATAAGATTGCAGATCAGTTGGAAAATCCGGGATTTAATGTGAAATTAGCAAAGCATTGTAAGCTTCCGTATAAGGACAGCTGGTATGAGGAAGATGCATTTAAGTATATTACGGGAGGTGAAGGCAATGTCTGAAATGCTGGAAAATCCAAGAGGAGGATGTGTATTGGCAGGAATTAATTCTGTCCTTGGCGCGCTGCATAAGGTATGTCCGGTATTTCATTCCGGACCGGGATGCTGTATGCAGGCATCGGCGGCAGACCAAGGGCAGTCCGGCAATAAAAATGCTTGCTTTGTCAGCGGTGTCTCGATTCCTTCAAGTAATATGTTAGAACGGGAGGTTGTGTTTGGAGGAATTAAGAAGCTAAAGACAACGGTCCAAGGTGCCATCGATATTATTGATGCAGATGCGTATTTTATCCTTACAGGCTGTACAGCCGGAATTATCGGAGATGATATTGAAAGTACTGCTTTTGAATTTAGAGAACAAGGATATCCGGTATATGCGGTTGAAACACCGGGCTTTGCAGGGGACAGTAACCTGGGATATGAAATAATATGGAATACTTTTATTGAGCAGGTAATTGAAGAGAATGAAAAAAAGGACAAAAAGCTTATCAACCTCTTTGGAATTGTACCGTATCACGATCCTTTCTGGAGCGGAAATTTGGAAGAATTGTCGCGGATTTTAAAAAAACTTGGTTTAAAGATTAATACATTTTTCACTGGGCATCAGGGCATCGAAACTGTTAGAAATTCGTCAGCGGCATCACTGAATATTATTGTCAACCCATGGCTGTTTCAGGGACCGGCAGATAAATTTAAAGAAAAGTTTGATGTACCTTACATACGCTATCCGGGGCTGCCGATCGGGGCAACGGATACGGAAATATTTATAAGACAGGTAGCAGAGGCTTTACATTTAGATGATGCACTGGTCGATCAGGTGATTCAAGAAGAGGAAGACTATGTGTACAGCTATCTTGCACAGGCAATCGGAACACTTAGCTGGAAACGATTTGCGGTTGTTGGGGATGCTTCAAGTGCGGTTGGTATTACAAGATATATGGCGAATGATTATAGCTTTACCCCATTACTGACGATTATTTGTGAGCCGATTTTCAGGCAGGAGGATAAAGAGCGGATTATCAAACAGTTAACCGAGCTGGAGTATGCAAAGCCGCCCAAAATTATTTTTACCGCAGATCAATATGAAATAAATAAAGCGTTGGAGGAAGAGCCGGAAATTACGCTCATAATTGGAAGCAGCAATGAAAAAGAGGCAGCCTTAAAAAAAGAGATTCAATGTATTGCGGCAGCCTTTCCAATAAAAGACAGACTGATTTTTAACCGGGCTTATGCGGGTTATCGCGGCAGTCTCACTTTAATAGAGGATTTATATGATAATTTATAATAAATTGAAATAAGTGCTTAGCACACAAGGAGGAAATGAAAAAATGGCAGAACTAAGACAAATTGCGATTTACGGAAAGGGAGGAATCGGTAAATCAACAACAACGCAAAACCTTACGGCAGGACTTGTGGAATCAGGAAAAAAAGTTATGGTCGTGGGATGTGATCCCAAAGCCGATTCGACAAGACTGTTACTTGGAGGGCTGGCACAGAAGACCGTACTAGATACACTCCGTGAGGAAGGCGAGGATATCGAGCTTTCCCGTATTTTAAAGGATGGCTATAAGGGCACAAAATGTGTGGAATCAGGCGGACCGGAACCGGGTGTCGGATGTGCCGGAAGAGGTATTATTACATCAATTGGGCTGTTGGAAAATTTAGGCGCTTATACCGATGATTTAGATTACGTATTTTATGATGTTCTTGGAGACGTTGTGTGCGGCGGCTTTGCAATGCCGATTCGTGAAGGAAAGGCAAAAGAGATTTATATTGTCGCAAGCGGAGAAATGATGGCACTTTATGCAGCGAATAACATTGCCAAGGGAATTCAAAGATATGCCAGAACGGGCGGCGTACGTATTGGCGGTATTATTTGCAACAGTCGTAACGTCGATCGTGAGCTTGACTTACTTCGGGCATTTTCTAAGGAGCTTGGAACAAAGCTTTTATACTATGTTCCGAGAGATAACATTGTACAGAGAGCAGAAATCAATCGCAAAACAGTAATAGAATATAAACCGGATTCCAATCAGGCTCAAGAATATAGAAATTTAGCACAGGCAGTCATTGAAAACAAAGACTTTGCAATTCCAACACCAATGTCACAGGAGAGATTAGAGGAAATACTGTTTGAGTTTGGCTTAATGGATATTGCAGATGATTATAACATTTAAACAGGAAGGGGAACATTATGAACAGAGTACATAAATCAATCACAGAATTAGTGGGTAAAACCCCATTATTAGAAATTACGAATTATGAAAGGGAACAAAGTTTAGACGCCAAGCTTATTGTAAAGCTGGAGTATTATAACCCAAATCAGAGTGTCAAGGATCGAATTGCGCTGTCGATGATAGAGGATGCGGAGAAAAAGGGATGGCTGAAGCCAGGCTATACAATTGTAGAAACGACAAGCGGAAACACAGGGATTGGTTTGGCAGCAATTGCG
>CAYPIB010000001.1:83462-87955 GCA_964410675.1 uncultured Roseburia sp. | reverse complement strand
AAGTTTCGTGTCTACATTCAGGATAATGTAAGTGAGGAACGTTTTAAGGTCATTCAAGCGTTTGGCGGAATTACTATTAAAATGTCGGAGGAACCGGCGGTAAAGGAAGTGTTAGCAGAGACTAACGGAGATTTTGTTGCTGCGATTAAAGCATTGGAAGAGAAAGTATTATCCAAGGAAAAGGATATCTTTTTTGTTAACCAAATAGCGAATCCGGCCAATCCGGCAATTCATGAAGCGACAACCGGTCCTGAAATTTGGGAAGATACAGAAGGAAGTGTTGATATTTTAGTGGCTTGTGTCGGAACCGGCGGTACAGTATCCGGAACCGGTAAATATTTAAAAGAAAAAAATCCTAATATTAAAGTTGTGGCAGTACAGCCGGGACCAAACTCTCTGCCAAGTGAAAGTAATCCAAAGCCCGAGGAAATTACCGGGGTTCATGCGTTTGAGGGAATACCGAAAGAGAGAATTCCTAAGACAATGGATGTTCATATATATGATGAAAAATTTGAAGTAGAAACATATGATGCATTTCAAGCGGCAAGAGCGGTTGCAAAAACAGATGGTATATTAGTTGGTACTTCCTCAGGGGCAGCAATTTATGCAGCCACAGAGATTGCTAAAAGACCAGAAAACAAAGGAAAGAAAATTGTAGCAGTTTTGCCGGATACCGGACTTCGTTATTTGTCAACAAAACTGTTCGAAGACTAGGAGGATTTCAATGGCAATTAATTTATCCAATTCCAATTTAGGAACAAGAGAAAATCGTTTGGGATCAATTACAGCTTATGTAGGAAGCTTAAAGGATTTGGCAAGTAAGAGCGAGTGCAATACATTAAAAGGCTGTTCCAGGTGTTTTTCACAGTCAAGCACATGTTTGTCTACATGCGGCTTGAGCCAGCTCGGAGGAATCCGCGATATTGCAGTGATTCATCATGGGCCGTCCGGATGCTCGGCGACAGCAAGCAGCCAATATATTGTAACAAATCAGGTAGCCGCAAAGAGGGGGATTTTAAATCATTCTGTTTATATCGGTACCGATATGAATGAAAAGGATACGATTTTTGGGGCAGCAGATACCCTTCATGATATTATTTTAGAGGTGAATAAGCGCTATCATCCAAAGGCAATTTTTGTCAGCAGTTCTTGTGCATCAGGTATTATCGGAGAAGATATTGATAGTGTCGTAGAGGAAGTAAAAGGGGAAATTGAAGTTCCGGTTATACCGGTTCACTGCGAAGGCTTTAAATCCCGTATATGGGCGACCGGATTCGATATTTCAGATCATGCTGTTTTAAGCGGTATCGTAAAACCGCCGAAGCAGAAAAGAAATACAATTAATTTTAAAAATTTTTATGAAAGTGCCAGAGAAGAAATTATTGATATGTTTAAACATTTTGATTTGGAGCCTGTATTTCTCTATGCCAATGCAACCATTGAGGAGCTGGAAGGTTTATCAGAGGCTGTGGCAACGACATGCATTTGCGGAACACTCGGCAATTATCTCGGCAATGGATTAGAAGAGAAATATGGTGTTCCTTATATCAGGAGTATCAATCCATTAGGAATTGTAGGTTTTGAAACATGGCTGAGAGAAATCGGCAGGACAGCACAGAAAGAAGCAGAGGTAGAAGCTTATATTGAAGAGCAGCGTGCTATTTATATTCCACAGATTGAGGAAGTAAAAAAGGAATTAAAAGGATTAAAGGCAGTGCTTGGTATGGGACCGGGGTATACATTTGAAGTATCACGTGTATTGAACGAGCTCGGTATAGAAGTAGTGTGGGCACTGGCATGGCACTATGACAAGAAATATGAAGATGGTGAAATTCCTCCGTCGATGAAATATTTGCTGGAAAACGAGATTGATTTTGAGGCAAGTGTGGCTGACCAGCAGAACTTTGAAGTGATGAATATTTTAAATAAATATCAGCCGGACCTTTACTTATCACGTCATCCGGGCTCTACGGTATGGGCAATTAAGCAGGGCACACCGGCAGTCTATGTAGCGGATGAGTATATGATATTTGGCTATAAGCATACGCTAGAATTTGCTCATACTGTTTTAGATACGATACGAAACAGAAGCTTTGAACATAATTTAGCAAAGAGAGTAAAGCTGCCATATACGGAGTGGTGGTATCAGCAGGATGTTGGAAGTTTCTTAGAGGAGGCAAAAAAGAATGGCTAAAATATTAGATAAACAAAGATATAAATGTGCTATGAGTGCAATGCAGACGGTGCAGGCCATTGAGAGGGCGATACCGGTGCTGCATGCCGGCCCCGGCTGTGCCCAAAAGCTTTCCGGCACCTCCGGCAGCTCAGGCTATTTTTCACCTAATATTTATCCGTGCACGAGTATTAATGAAAAGGATGTTGTATTTGGCGGCACAAAGAAGCTTCACACGACGATAGAAAATTCTTTAAAGGTGATTGATGCGGATTTATATGTCGTGCTTACCGGATGTATACCGGAAATCATCGGAGATAATACGCAGGAGGTTGTGGCCGAATTTCAGGATGCCGAAAAACCAGTGCTTTATGCTTCAACAGCCGGAATTAAGGGAAATAATTATCGTGGACATGAAGAAGTAGTAAATGCTATTGTCGATCAGCTTTTAGAAAAGTCTGATACAAAAATCGCGGGACTCGTAAACATTTGGGCGGATGTGCCTTATCAGGATGAATTTTGGGCAGGAAATTATCGAGAGCTGGAAAAACTAATAAAAGAACTCGGTTTAATCCCGAATACTATTTTTGGCTACCAGCGCGGCATAGAAAATATTAAGAAGATCCCACAGGCCCAGTTTAATCTTTTAGTTTCCCCTTGGGTAGGGCTTTCTAATATGAAAAAAATGGAGAAAAAGCTGGGTATTCCATATCTTCATTATCCGACGCTGCCGATTGGAGCCTTTGAAACAAGTAAGTTTTTGCGTGAGGTTGGAAAATTTGCCGGTGTGGACAGTGAAAAGGTTGAACAAATTATTCTGGAAAAAGAGCAATATTATTATCATTATATCGAAAGGTATGCGGATTTATTTTTAGAAACACGTGTCATGTCAAAACAGTTTAGTGTGATAGCGGATGCACAGTATGCACTTGGTATTACAAAGTTTTTAGTAAATGATTTAGGGCTATTTCCGGCAAAGCAGTTTGTTGTGGATGATACACCAAGAGAATTTAAGGAAGTCATCAAAGGTTATTTTGAAGAATTAAATTATGATGTAAAGGCGGAAGTAAGCTTTGAAACAGATGGCTATAAAATACATAATGAAATAAAAGAACATGATTATCATGGATATCCGTTTATATTTGGTGGATATTGGGAAAAAGAGGTTTCTAAGGAAACAGAGGCACATTTCTTAAATATTTCTTGGCCGGTAAACGAAAGATTAGTAATTAATGGATACTACGTTGGATATGATGGCGGATTAAAACTAATCGAAGATATTTATTCGGTGGCAAGAACGAGATTTAATTAAGCAGTAATAATGGAGAAAGAATGATGGCATATAAAATAGCGGTGGCATCCTCCGATGGACAAAATATTGATGTAACATTTGGCGGGGCCGGGGAATTTATTATATATGAAGTGAAGGAAGACAGAAGCTGTATCCAAACGGAAATAAGAAAAGTATTTGATACATCAGCTTCCGGGCAAGAAAATAACTGCAGTGACAATAGCGGCTGCGGTACCGGTACAGGGTGTAAAAGTCAGGGTTGCGGTGGTATGAGCGGAGATATTCCACAAGTAATAAAATTGTCGGACTGCCGCTGTATTATCTGCAAAAAGATAGGTTTTAGAGTGCAAAAGCAATTAGAAAAGAAGGCGATTGTCAGCTTTGATGTGGAATGCGGCATTGAAGAGGCACTAAATAAAATCACTTTATATTTTGAGAGGCTGGACCAACATAAGACGCTGCGTGGAATTGCGCATGAAAATTAAAGAAATAAAGAAACACTGACTGGACGACCAGAGGTAGGGAATTTCCTACCTCTGTTTTTTTACTATAGGTATTTGCAATTACAATTTTGAACTACAAAGAGTGATTAAGAAATAATTATATAAAAGGATTGGAGGAAGAAAAATTATGGAAAAGGATAAAAGGATAATAAACCAGATAAAAAAGCTGATCCCTATTTTGGCATTTGGGGTTTCGCTTGGTTGTTATTATCTAATCAGGGATACGGGGCGGCAGAAGGAAGTTAAATATCCGTATTTTGCAATTTTTATTGGAATAGGGCTGATCGTATATAGCAGTTTTTATATAGTATCATTTTTTTCAAATAAGTGGGATAGAAAAATAATATACAGGGCGCCGTTTATTGCCGGAATAGTAATTGCCTTAAATCTTATTCAATGTATGACGACAAAAACAGAGCTGTTATCGGTGGTATATTTTCCATCACTTGACAGAGTACTGGCATTGTTAGCAGAGGAATGGCTGTTTTTGCTAAAAAATACTTTTTATTCATTAAAGCTCTTATTA
>CAYPIB010000001.1:13999-83452 GCA_964410675.1 uncultured Roseburia sp. | reverse complement strand
GCTTTGCTTTTGGGGCATCGATTGGTTTCTTAACCGGAGTGTTGCTTGGCTTTAGTAAACCGGCTGTTTATTGGCTGAATCCGGTTATTAAGATTTTAGGACCGATTCCGACGACCGCGTGGATTCCACTTGCCCTGTCAAGCTTTCCGACAACGTATTCGGCCAATGTATTTTTAATAGCATTTGCCGTTTGGTTTCCGGTGACACTGATGACAAGCAGCGGAATACAGAGCTCCAGCAATGTTTATTTTGAAGTGTCAAGAACACTGGGTGCTTCTACATGGTATCAAATACTGCACATCGGTATCCCAAGTGCAATGCCGAGCATTTTTCTGGGGGTGTTCTATGGAACCTGCTCCTCGTTCATCACTTTAATGTCAGTAGAAATGAATGGAAGCTCTACCGGTATCGGCTGGTACATCAATTGGCAAAAGCAGATGATGGTATACAACGGTGTTTATGCCGGACTGATTATTATTGCACTTTTATGTTTTACCGTACTGAGCATTTTATTTAAAGCAAGAGACAGAGTACTCATCTGGCAGAAAGGAGTTATTAAATGGTAGGAGCAATTACAGTCAAAGATGTACATAAGACGTTCAAAAATGACGATCCGCAGATTGAAGATGTTGTCGCCTTAAATGGTCTGAATCTGGATGTAGAGCCGGGTACCTTTATTTCCTTAATAGGACCCTCCGGCTGCGGTAAATCCACACTTTTAAGGTTAATAGCAGGACTAGACACTCCTACTAAGGGAGAGTTGTTTTTGGACAATAATAGAATTGAGAAGCCAAACTGTGAAAGAGGATTTGCTTTTCAAGGTGCCAATTTATTTCCATGGCTGACAATCAGAGATAATATTGCCTTTGGTTTAAAGGCAAGGCATGTTTATAAGGACAAGAAAAGTGAAGTGGAGGAATTTATTAAGCTTGTTGGGTTAGAAGGCTTTGAAAGGGCTTACCCACATCAACTATCCGGTGGAATGTGTCAAAGGGCATCACTGGCAAGAGCACTTGTCGGGCACCCCAAAGTTTTACTTCTTGATGAACCGCTTGGTGCATTAGATGCCTTTACAAGAATGATTATGCAGGATGAAATTCTTAGAATTTGGAAGGAACATAATATGACAATGATTATGGTGACGCACGATGTAGATGAGGCGGTTTATCTGTCGGATCAGGTTGTTGTCATGTCAGCCAGGCCCTCAAAAGTAGATGAGGTCATTTCCATTGACCTTCCGCGTCCTAGGGTTAGAAAGCAGGATATGTTTAATCTCTACCGCAATAGGATACTTGAAGTATTGAATCTGGGTGGTTCGCTTAAGGAACCGGAATATTATTTATAAAAAATTTATTTCAGTTTGGAGGAGTTTTATGAAAAAGGTAAGCAGCATAGCAAATTCTGTTATTCGTCTATTTATTTCAATTTTATTGTGCACTGGACCGGTAACACTTTTTAAGGTTTGTGATGTCGGAGAGTCGCCGATGAAATGCTATTTCTGTGCGAAGGCAGTAACGGCTGTATCTATTATTTTAATAGCAGCGTCGATCATTTATTTTTTCACAAAAACAGTCAGAGAAAAAATAATCATTAACATTTTAACGGCTGTTACAGGCACTGTGATTATTTTAATACCGGCACTTATAATCGGGGGCTGCAAAATGAAAACAATGGCATGCCAGACTGCCGCATTTCCGGCTTATTATGTGCTTGCGGGAATTTTAATAGGAATTGCAATCATTGAAAGTATTTATTTGTTGTTAAAGTAGGGTTGAGATATGAATTCGCGAACTTCTATATAAAGATAGTGTCAAGTGCTATATGAAAAAAACAGCTTAAAATAACTTTAAAAAAGAGAGGAAAAGAGAATGAAAAAATTTAAGAAATTAGGCAGTATCATAGTATCTTTAATATTGGTTTTGAGTTTAAGCGGCTGTCAGGGTGCTTCGAAGGAGGCGGTTAATACAGATGAGGATGTGGATATTATTATTGGTTTTAATTCGGGCAGCTTGTGTCTTGCGCCGCTGCATGTGGCGTTGGCAAATGGATATTTTGAGGAGGAATTTAATAAAGCGGGGGTATCATGGAAAATTGAGGATATTGATTTGGCGAATGCATCGGAGTTTTTAGAAGCAGGTAAAATTGATGCAACGGTTGGGTTATCAGGTTCTTTAATGCAGCAGATGGACAATGGGCTTAATATCGTCTTCACGGGAGGACTTCATACCGGATGTACTAAATTTTATGTACGGCCTGATTCCGGCATTACTTCTTTAGAGGATTTAAAGGGTAAAACGCTGGGGGTACCATCCTTGACGGATTCGGGAACAATGGTTTTAAAAAGAAAGCTGACAGACCTTGGTATTGGAGTAACTACGGATAATTTAGAAGTGAATTTTCTTACGTATTCTTTGACCGATCTTCCGCTGGCACTGGAAAACGGAGCAATTGATTTAGCAGTTTTACATGACCCGGTAGGATATCAGGCGGAGAAGGAATATGGCTTTATTCCGATTTTAGATACGGCAACAGACGAAAAGTTTTCCAAAGAATATTGCTGCCAAATTTATCTGTATCACACACTTTTAGAGGAAAATAAAGAGGCAGCCGCTGCTTACACAAGGGCATTATTAAAAGCCGCTGCATTTATTCAGGCAGATCCAAAAGAAGCAGCAAAGATTCAGATAGATAATAATTATTGCTCCGGTGATTTAGAAACAAATGCCAGTCTTTTGGCTTCATACAATTATTCACCTTCCATACAAGGCGGATATGATACATTTTACAGTGCAGCAGTAGAATTGCAGGCAATCGGAGAACTGGATAAGAGTAAAGATATTTATGAGTTTATTGATGCCCATTACGAGAAAATAGAAGGGGTTCCCGAATCCTACGTATATCATACAGAATCTAAAACGTTTGATGAGGTTCGGGAATAAGCAGGAATGACAGATGTTTACAGTGCGCAAACTGGCAATTAAAAATATTTGCTATCAGAAATTCAGAACAAGCATTTTGATATGTCTATTGTTATTTTGCACGATTGGAATTTTTGGCGGTAGTCTCCTAAATCATTGTATGAAAGATGGTCTAAACACAACAATTGATAGAATTGGGGCGGATATAATCGTCGTACCTGACAAATTCGTATCGGATGTGGAGGATGCTTTGTTTCAGGGAAAAGCCTGTACAGTCAATTTTGATGCTGCATGGCAGGAGAAGCTGGGTACCGTAGAAGGAGTTGCTCAGACAGGAACCCAGCTTTACATTGCTTCTCTGGGAACCTTTGACTGCTGTGAGGGAACGGTACAAATGATTGCGGTTGACTTAGACAGCGATATTGCAATTAAGCCGTGGCTTTTACAGTCTAGTATTAAGTCGCTTAAAAAGGAAGAGGTGGTAATTGGGTGTAATATAAGTAAAAAAAGAGGGGAGACAATAAAATATTTTGACAGGGATTTCGCAGTGAAAGAAGTACTCGAAGAAACCGGAATGGGATACGATAATTGTGTGTTTATTTCTTATGAGGCGGCCTACGAAATTGCAAGTGATACCTCCTATTCCAATATTCTACCCTTTTCAAAAAATAATCAGGTTATTTCGATGGTTCAAATTAATGTAGAAGATGGATTTGAAATTGAAGAGGTCAGTGAAAGAATTCAAAAGCAGTTTGCAGGGGAAGGGATTTTTGTCGATACAACCTCTTCCCTGCTTAGTAAATTTGCCGTACAGATTAGGCAATTTGAAATATTCAGTACAATAGCCGAATGGATGCTTGGCCTTATGGCCGCCGTCTCACTCTTTGCAGTCATTACCGTAACGCTTACAATGCGAAAAAATGAAATCGGCAGCCTTTTATCCGTCGGGGTTACAAAGAAAAAAATAGCCGGCATGTTTATATGGGAATATAGCTTTCTTGTCATGTCAGCGGTGATTGCAGGAATCATAATCGTGTGTGTAATTGTCTTGCCTTTTCATACGGCAATCAGACAGCTGCTGGAGGTTCCTTACCGGATGGTTTCAGTTGACATAATACTAAAGCTTGGAATCAAAACCTTAGTTGTGAATTTTGGAATCACTTTGCTTGCTTCCCTATATTCCTTTTATCTCATTAAAAAGTGGCATCCATCCGAGATGGTAAAGGGGGCAGAATGATGAACATTAAATTAGAAGGGGTAACATATGAGGCGGTCAGAGGGAATGAAGTTAAAAATTGTCTGCATAGCTTTGATGCAATCATACATGCCGGAGAATTTCATTGTATTACCGGTGTATCAGGAAGCGGAAAAAGCACGCTGCTAAATATTTTGACCGGAATGCTGAAGCCGACCTCCGGAGTCGTTTACTGGGATGGAAAGGACTGCTTTCAAGAAATAAAAGAAGGGGCCAGAACAAGCTTTAGAAATCACAAACTCGGCTATATGATGCAGGATGCCTCCTTACTTGGAAATTTAAATATATATGAAAATATGATTTGTCCTTATGAAATAAGCGGAAAAAAGATAGATAAAAATAAAGTAGAAAAACTTTTAAATAAATTAGAGTTATGGCATCTAAAAAATTCCTATCCCTTTCAAATATCAGGTGGAGAATACAAAAGAGCAAGTCTTGCAAGAGCAATGATTGTTGAGCCGGATATTGTAGCAGCCGATGAACCAACAAGTAACCTCGACAAAAAAAGTGCAGCACTTGTTTACTCAATTCTTCATGAATACAACAAAAAAGGAACAACAATTATAACAGCAACCCATGATGAACAATTTCTAATCGGAAACAAAATAATACATAAGCTTTAAATAAAGACATCATCATTTCGCCGCTGCGAATAGGACAACACATGCAAGTCATATACTTTTATATACTATATAGGTTGTTGTGAAACTTTTATAAAAGGAGTAGGAAGCATGGGGTTATCGAAAGAAGAGTTAGAAAAAATGGCGGCGGTTGATGTAACAACGGTGGATATTAATACCCTGACGGATATTAGGGATATTAAAATTGATGCCTCAAAACCCGTAAAAGAGAAGCTGGAGGATTTTGCAGCACAGACGGCAAATATCTATGTACATCGATATAAGGATTATGTAATTAAAGTATCCTTTAAAGAGGACGGACCTTCGATTGATGAAAAGATGCAGGACTACATAAATAAGCTGACAGAAATTAATTTTTAAAATAATCCACTATGAAAATTAAACGTATGAATGGATATAAAAACAACACGGCGATACTATCACTGTACCGCCGTGCCGCTTAAAATGGGAGGGGCTATTAAACTACTCCCACTTGAAAAACTTGATAGAAATGCCAAGGCAAATAATAGCAAGACCGGCCATTACGATAAACGGAAGTATCATATCGCCTATTGGCAATCCGAGCGACGTGGATTTGAGCAATTTAATTCCCTGTGTCAACGGTAAAACATCTGCTGCTTTTTGAAGCGCCGCCGGCATAACCTCATAGGGCAAAGTTGCGCCCGAAAAAATCAGCATGGGAAAATACAAAATGCTTGCGATTACCCCGGCGATTTTGGTGTTGGGGGCAATCCCGCCTACCATCATACCGATACTGAAAATCGACAGCATGACTAAAACGTAGCCGCCTATGAAGTGAAGCCATGAACCGGAAAAGGAAAATCCGAAAAAGAGCTTTGCAACTACATAAAGCAGGACAAGGGAAACAAGCGAATAAAGCGTGTAGATTGCTGCCTGTACCATTAAAATCCGGGCCGGACTTACCGGTGTTACCTGAAACCGTTTCAATACTTTTTTGCTCCTGTAATCCGATACGACAAGGGGAAGGCCCATCATGCCCCCGGCGCATATCGCTATGGAAGCCAGTGCACCAAATGACTGCTGCAAAAAGGTGTAGCCAGCCCCCGGGAATGCCGGACTGTTCCCATAGATAATCCCAAGAATAATCAATACCACAAGCGGCATACAGATTGCGAAAATAAACATATCCATACCGCGCAAGGAAAGCTTCAACTCTGTTTTGAGCATTGTACCAAATGACTTCATATTATATTTCCTCCTCGTCTGCATACCAAAGATAAGCGTCCTCAAAATTTTTGCAATGGCTTGTTTCTATCGCTTCGCGTACTGTGCCGTAAAATACAATTTTCCCATGTTTGAGAATACATATTTCATCACACAAAACATCCACCTCGTCCATAAAGTGAGAGGTCAGCAGAATCGTCAAACCCTGTGATTTCAATTCGGACAGGCTTTTCCAAACATCCCGCCTTGCCCTTGCATCAAGCCCAGTGGTAAGCTCGTCCAAAAACACAACTTCGGGATCAGGGATAAGGGCAAGAACGATAAAGAGCCGTTGGCGTTCCCCGCCCGAAAGCTCGCTTACAAGATTTTTAATTTTGTTCTCAATCCCAAATTGCTTTAGTAAAGTAAGATAATCCGCTGTGGTCTTGTAAAGTGACGCTGTGACTTCGCAAAGCTCACCCACTGTAATTTTCTCTTGATAATTGGCTTCCTGAAACTGAACGCCTACATGTTCAAATAACTGTTTTCTGTCTTTGCTCGGGTTCATTCCCAAAATGGATACAGTCCCGCTGTCCGGCATTTTGGTTCCCAAAAGACATTCTATAGTCGTGCTTTTTCCCGCACCATTTGCGCCAAGCAGCCCAAACACTGTGCCTCGCTTGACCGATAAGGTTATCTTATCTACCGCAAGCAGCTTTCCATAGGATTTGGTAAGCTGAGCGGCTTTGATTACTTCCTCCATAGTAATACCTCCTTTTCTTGATTAAACAAGAATACCACCAACGAAAAGGTTGGTGGTAAAATGGAGACTTTAATATCTTCTTTTTAGATTGCGGAGCATGGTACGCATGGTCTTTGCATTTCCTTCAGCCAATTTCAGAGAGGTAAGCAGTTTATCATAGACTGAAATAATTTCCTCGTCTGGCTGTGGGGTATCCAACACCCTTTCAATATCCGCGTCCGGGTCTGTCGAAAGTACCGAGAGCATGTGCAATATCGCTTCTAATGAATAGTTTGCACACCGCAAGGAACGAATAATTTTCAGCCGGTCAATATCCTCATTTGTATATATCCGATAACCGTTTTCCATGCGCTTTACTGTAAGCAACCCATTCAATTCCCAATTACGCAAGGTGTCCATTGAAATGTTCAGAAACTTTGCCGCTTCGTTTCTTTTTAAACGCAAGGGGCTTGAAAGAGATTTGCCGAATAAGATTTGCTTTACAATTTCGACTGCTTCCTTGGCGTTTTTCTGTTCGCGGCGCACCTGTAACAAGTATTCGTCCGTTATAGCAAGGGCAGTATCAAAATCACCGGCGGCTGCGACTTTAACCATATCCACAATCTTTTTTCGCAAACCGTTTTGTAAAACCTCAATTTGAAAAGCAATCCGGGCAAGCGCCATAATCTCTATATGCAATTCGTTAAAAACCCGATAGCCATTTTCCGCACGCTCCGGCTTTGGGATAAGCTTTAATTCTTCGTAGAGCCGAACGGTATTGGGGTGTACGCCTATTATTTTTGCTATTTGCGCCGTTTTATACGTTTCAATGATAAACACCTCCTCATTAAGCTATGATAACATACGGAAAAAGTCTGGTGTTATAATGGAGTGTTTAATTATAGCAAAAGACAAAATAACCTAATTCAAATTAGCTTTCAATATTTTTCCATTTTTAATAAATTAGCGTGCAATTACGAAACGACTTTCGTACCCCTAATATAAATAAATAAAGCTGGAACCGGATCTTTTATTGACCGATGTCCGGATGCCTTTTATGTCGGGCATTGAGCTTGCCAGAGCAGTGCGAGAAATACGTCCTACCATGCAGATTGCATTTTTAAGCGGGTATGATGATTTTTCCTATGCCCAGCAGGCAATTCAATATAATATTGTAATAAAATACTAATAAAAAGTGCCACAGTATTCCGACGAGAGAGACTATGGTATTTTTATACAAGAGAACTGTCTTTTTTTCGACTTTTATCGACAATGAAATTGATAATTATTACAATATAGATTATAATATTAATAATATAAAAAAGTATTTAAGGCACTACAACAAAATATTTGGTAGGAGGCTTAAAAATGGTACATACAACAAAAGAGTTGAATAAAAATATTATCCCTCAGACGAGCGTTATGACAAGTAGTCTCGTTGTATGTGAAAAGGATGAGGCAAATACAATTACTGATTTTAATGAATCACTTGCCCATATGCTTCATTACACACTAGAAGAAATGAAGGGATTTATCGGCAAGAGCTTGTGGAGTAATATCCCGCCGGAATATAAAGATACAGTGAAAGAAGCTTTTAAGAACCGATTGAGCAGTGAAGCAGTTTTAGTAAAGGGCGTTATTCTAAATAAATACGGCGATTATGTTCCAATTATGTTTAATACAATAGTAGGTGCGGATAAGTATTATCACCATATTACGCGTATTACTGACAGTGATTCCAATTTGACCGGTGATTACGATACCTTTCTTTATCGCAATATGTCATCAATGAATGAGCTGCATGCCCGTTATCAGCAGCAGATTGGATTTGACTATTTATTTGATGATACAAAAACGTTTCTTGCTATATTAGTTAATGTAAATACCGGAAAAGTAGAAAACTGGGCTAGAAGCTATGAATATAAATTTACAGAAGAATTGCCAAGTCAGTATAGCGATGTTATAAAAAAAGCGTCAAAAGATTGTTTACCGGCATATAAGGAAGAATTTGAGCGGTTATTTGAGCTGGAAAATATTAAAAATATTTGTTACCAAGGAGTGCAGTACCATACCTATGATTACGAAAGAAGGATTGATGGCAGTAACAGCCGTTTCTTACGGGCGACCCAAAAGTTTGTGAATAATCCGATAACAGGAAATATGATGTGCTTGTTTGATATTCGGGATATAACAGATGAGAAAATGTCTGAAATTATTATGAATAGTGTAATGGAGCAAAACTTTGATACGATATCAATTATTAATATTGAGCATGATGAGATTATCGCAAGTATTAATAACGAAAATGTAAATACTCCATTTGAAGTAGGAAGTAAATTTGGAAGTAGTGTTCTTCATTCAATATTAGAACAGATCGTTCCGGAAGACAAAGCGGAATGTAAAGAAAAGATGGCTCTTGAGACAATTATTAAGGAACTGGAAAGAAATGAGACTCATTCGTGCGCATTCAGTGTTTTAAATGAAAATACTGGAAAGCTGGAACGGAAGCGTTGGAAATTCACATATTTAAACAACGATAAAAGAGATCTTATTTGCTTTAAAATTGATATTACAAAGATATACGAGCAGGAGCAGAAACAATTAGAGGCTTTAGCAGCAGCACTTAAAGCGGCGCAGCATGCAAATGCAGCAAAGTCAGATTTCCTGTCCCGAATGAGTCACGAAATCAGGACACCTCTGAATGCGATTATCGGTATGACGACGATTGCCGCCCAAGCAATTGGCAGTGATGAGCAGATAGAAGAGTGTATTTCTAAGATAGGTATTTCATCAAGATTTTTATTATCGCTTATTAATGATATTTTAGATATGTCCAGGATTGAAAGCGGCAAGATGTTTTTAAATACTGCCGAGATAGCAATGGATGAATTCTTAAACGGGATTAACTCGATTTGCTTTGCTCAGGCAAGGGCTAAAAACATAGAGTTTGAGTGTATTGTAAACCCAACAATAGATGATTATTATATCGGCGATGCGATGAAGCTGCAGCAGGTACTTATTAATATCCTCTCCAATGGAATTAAATTTACGAAGGATGGGGGAAAAGTCACTTTTTCAGTACAAGAAAAATCAAGAAGAGAAAAAGATGTAACAATGCGATTTATTATTAATGACACGGGTATCGGCATTGAAGAAGAATTTATTCAAAAAATGTTTGATCCTTTTATGCAGGAGAGCAGCGGAACAACATCACAATATAACGGAACCGGCTTGGGACTTGCGATTGCTAAAAATGTAGTTGATATGATGAATGGTCAAATTGTTGCCAGATCCATAAAGGGAGTTGGCACAGAATTTACGATTGACGTGAATTTGGGCACGACCGTTGAAATGCAGAAAAAGCGTAAAAAGAAACAGTATGTATTTGATAATTTAAAAACACTTGTTGTAGATGACGACATTCTTGTTTGTGAAAATGCAGTTATAACACTAAAAGAAATGGGTGTTACGGCAGAATGGGTTGACAGCGGGCAGAAAGCAGTGAGACGTGTAAGCCAGATGTGGGAGGATAAGAAATACTTTGATATGATTCTTATCGATTGGAAAATGCCTGAGATGGATGGAGTTGAAACGGCAAGGCGTATTCGAAGGATTGTTGGAGAAGAAGTGACGATTATCATTATAACGGCTTATGATTGGATGGCAATTGAACATGAAGCTAAAAAGGCCGGAGTAAATTTACTGATTTCTAAGCCGATGATGAAATCTACATTAGTATCTGCGTTTTCAAAAGCTCTCAGCGAAAAGGACAATACTGCTGAGCTGGAAGAAGCTGATGAGGAGTTTAATTTTAGCGGAAGACGCCTTCTTCTCGTAGAAGATCATCCAATTAATGTTGAAGTGGCAACAATGCTGCTGGAAGAAAAAGGATTTAAAATTGAGTCTGCCGAGAATGGATTAAGGGCAATTGAAATGTTTACGGGCAAAGCACCGGGATATTATGATGCCATATTAATGGATATCCGTATGCCGATTATGGATGGACTGCAGGCAACAGTAAATATTCGTCATATGAGTAATGAGGATGCAAAAACTATCCCGATTATAGCAATGACAGCGAATGCATTTGAGGAGGATATGGATAAGAGCAAGGCAGCAGGCATGAATGCACATTTAGCAAAACCGATTGATCCTTACCAACTTTACCGAACACTCTCCGATCTTATTTCAAAAAGAGAAGAAGGAGGTTTATTATACTAATTTATAATGAGCAAGTGTGGCTTTAGAAAGAGAGTGACACAAAATTTTGTGGGATTATTGGACTTTATCATATCTTAATTAGAAAAATAAGACAATTTTCAAAAAAATACTTGACGAATAGGAATATTATGCTATAATTTTATTTGCACATGTTAGTGTGAAAAAAATACCCAATCAGTCGTATTGCTTGAAGGGACTGAAGGGAGGTTAGGTGTGGATTTATGTCAAATGTAATCGTAAAAGATAATGAGACTTTAGATAGCGCTTTACGCCGTTTTAAAAGAAGCTGTGCTAAGGCTGGTATTCAGCAAGAGATTCGTAAAAGAGAACATTACGAAAAACCAAGTGTAAGACGTAAGAAAAAATCTGAAGCAGCAAGAAAACGTAAATTTAACTAGTAAAGTACAAGTCCTTGGTCGTCTCTGTCCAAGGACTTTTTGCAGAAATAATTTAATATATTGATTATAAGATATTTACACTTGCGAAAAAGACAGGAGAGTGGAGATATGTGGACAAAAGAGATTTTGGGAACAGATGTATTACAACTGGTACAGTGCTTTATTGTATATAGCATGCTTGGATGGTTGGTTGAATCTACCTATATGTCTATCTGCAATAAAAAATTAACAAACAGAGGATTTGCGGCCAGTCCCATTTGCCCGATTTATGGGTTTGGCGGAGTATTAGGATATTTAATCTTACATCCTTTGTCAAAGCATTTATTTATACTCTATGCAGCCGGGGCATTGGCAGCCACGTTATTTGAGTATTTAGTTGGAATACTTATGGCGAAGGTGCTGGGAAATGTATGGTGGGATTATAGTAAAAAACCATTTAATTATAAAGGACTTATCTGTATAGAGAGTTCGGTGGCATGGGGATTGTATGCAGTTATTATTGTCAATTTCTTACATAAGGCACTATTAAACGCTGTAGACAATATACCGACAAAGATCGGAATTATTGCATGCAATGTTATTATGTTATGTTATGCAATTGACTTTACATTTCACTTATTCCGGGCACTTGATATTAATGTAAAAAACTACAAAGAAAAAGTAAAAGAGTCATACCAAATGTTTCGGGCGAAATGGTAAACCATTGACAAAAATTTTTATTTATTTTATGATGACTTCTATAAAAACTCAATGAGAACTTTTTATTTAGGAGGAGAATTTTATGAAAAAGAGATTAATCGGGGTGTTGCTCTGTGTTTCTTTGGCGGCCGCGTTATTGACTGGATGCCAAAATAAAACATCTGAAGCAGACGGCGGCACAAATAGCGGAGATGGTTTTAAGATTGGCGGTATTGGACCAACAACGGGCGATAACGCAATTTATGGTATTGCAGTTAAAAATGGTGCTCAGCTTGCAGTAGATGAAATCAATGCGGCAGGCGGTGTGAATGGCGAGCAATTAGTGTTTAATTATCAGGATGATGAAAGTGATGCTGAGAAGTCCGTAAATGCATATAATACACTTAAGGACTGGAACATGCAGATGCTTATGGGTACCGTAACAAGTACACCTTGTATCGCAGTTGTTGAAAAATCATCACAGGATAATATATTCCAGCTGACACCATCAGGTTCAGCAGTTGAATGTATACAGCATGACAATGCCTTTCGTATTTGTTTTGCGGATCCAAATCAAGGGAAAGCATCAGCGCAGTATATCGGTGAGCATAATTTAGCAACTAAGGTTGCGGTTATTTATGATAGTTCTTCGGTCTATTCCAGTGGTATTTATCAGACATTTGCAGAAGAGGCTAAAAATCAGAATATTGAAGTAGTTAGTACGGAAGCATTTACAGCAGACAGCAATAAGGATTTCAACGTGCAGCTTCAAAAGGCAAAGGATAGTGGTGCGGAATTAGTATTTCTGCCAATTTATTACAATGAAGCAGCTTTAATTTTAGCGCAGGCAAAAGCAGTGGGCTTTACTCCGGATTTCTTCGGATGTGATGGCTTAGACGGACTTTTAACGGTTGAAAAGTTTGATTTATCTTTAGCCGAAGGCGTTATGCTGTTAACACCATTTGCAGCAGATGCACCGGATGAATTAACACAGAGTTTTGTAACGGCTTACAAAAAAGCTTTTAATGAAGTTCCAAACCAATTTGCAGCGGATGCTTATGATGCTATTTATACAATCAAAGCAGCAGCTGAAAAAGCAGCTATTACAACGGATATGAGTGCATCCGATATATGTGATGCTTTAAAGACTGCAATGGTTGAAATTACCGTTAATGGCCTAACCGGTGAAGGTATGACATGGACAGCTGACGGTGAACCAAATAAAGCACCTAAAGCAGTTATTATTGAAAACGGTGTTTATAAAGCAATGTAAATGATTTTGTCATTAAGGATTCAGAGAGGAATTGCCACGCAGTTCCTCTTTTTTTTGTAGAAAAATAAATAAAAGTATGCTATACTGTCACGAGGTAAAGATTTTAGAAAGAAAGGTGTATACTATGAGTTTTATAACCTATTTGGTAAATGGTATAAGTTTGGGCAGTGTATACGCAATTATCGCGCTTGGATATACAATGGTTTATGGTATTGCAAAAATGTTGAATTTTGCACATGGCGATGTCATTATGATTGGCGGCTATATGGTATTTATGACTGTGAGCAGTCTGGGAATGCATCCATTACTTGGCATCCTTATTGCAATGGCCGTTTGTACTGTTCTAGGAGTTACAATTGAGAAGGTGGCATATAAACCGCTTCGAATGGCATCCCCGCTTGCAGTTTTAATTACAGCGATTGGTGTCAGCTATTTGCTGCAAAATATTGCACTTTTAATATTCGGAGCTTCTCCGAAATCATTCCAGTCAGTCGTAACAGCACCACCGCTTGTGTTAGCAGATGGAAAACTACAAATACCGGCATTAACAATTGTAACGGTATTAGTTTGTATTGTTATTATGATTTGTCTTACGTTGTTTATTAAAAAATCTAAGGCCGGCAGAGCCATGCTTGCTGTTTCAGAAGATAAAGGCGCTGCACAGCTTATGGGAATTAATGTCAATGGGACAATCGCCCTTACTTTTGCGATTGGGTCTGCTCTGGCAGCAATTGCCGGTGTTCTTTTATGCTCAGCCTATTCTACATTAAATCCATATACAGGTTCGATGCCGGGTATCAAAGCCTTTGTTGCGGCTGTGTTTGGCGGTATTGGTTCCATTCCGGGAGCATTTATCGGCGGCATTTTGCTTGGCATTATCGAAAGCTTAGGAAAAGCATATATTTCATCTCAGTTATCAGATGCAATTGTATTTGGTGTACTAATTGTTGTTCTCTTAGTAAAACCAACCGGTATTCTTGGTAAGAATATTCAGGAAAAAGTCTGAGAGAGGAGAGGAAGATGAAGAATTTGAGCAAACAAACAAAAAGTAATCTTATTACGGCATCTATGATTATACTTGCCGCCCTTATCGTTCTCGTATTAGTAGGAGCAGGGGCACTCTCAAGCTTGATGATGGGACTTTTAGTACCGATTTGTACGTATGTTATATTAGCGATGTCTCTAAACCTGACTGTTGGTATATTAGGAGAGCTGAGCCTTGGGCATGCAGGATTTATGTGTGTCGGTGCATTTGCCAGTGCTCTTTTTAGTAAATGTACGTTTCTATCCATTCCTAACAGTGGATTGAGGTTTTTTCTGGCAATATTAGTAGGTGCAGCAGCAGCTGGTTTATGTGGACTAATCATCGGAATTCCGGTACTGCGTTTAAAGGGTGACTATTTAGCAATTGTAACATTAGCTTTTGGCGAAATTATTAAAAACTTTATGAATGTAATATATCTTGGCCGTGACAGTAAGGGATTTCATTTTTCGATGAAAGATTTGATGTCTTTAAATATGGAACCGGATGGAGAAATACTGATTAAAGGTGCACAAGGAATTACGGGCACTCCAAATGATTCTAATTTTATTATTGGAGCAATTCTTGTTTTCATTACGTTTCTTGTTATTACTAACTTTATTCAGTCAAGAACCGGACGCGCAGTTATGTCAATCCGTGACAACCGTATTGCGGCTGAATCAATCGGAATTAATATTACAAAATATAAGTTACTTGCATTTTCGATATCCGCTGCTTTTGCCGGTATTGGCGGTGTCCTTTACGCACATAATCTTTCAAGTTTGGTGGCACTTCCAAAAAACTTTGGATATAATATGTCAATCATGATTCTTGTATTTGTTGTATTAGGCGGAATTGGAAATATGAGAGGCTCTATTATTGCGGCTGTTATTTTGACACTGCTTCCAGAGCTGCTTCGTGGACTCAATGATTATCGTATGCTTATTTACTCGATTGTTTTAATTGCGATGATGCTCTTTAATTGGAGTCCGAAGGCAAAAGAATTTAGAGAACGCTATCTTTCTAAAGAAAGCTTCAAGCGACGCATAACGAAAGCGAAAGAGGAGGTTTAAGATATGGCACTTTTAGAAGTAAGTAACTTAGGCATCTCTTTTGGGGGACTAAGAGCAGTAAATAAATTTGGAATCAGCATTGAAAAAGGCGAGCTGTATGGTTTAATTGGACCAAACGGCGCCGGGAAAACAACTATGTTTAACTTGCTTACCGGTGTTTATAAGCCGGATGAGGGAAAGGTTGTTCTTGACGGCAAAAATATTACTGCCAAAAATAACATTGAAGTAAATAAGGCTGGAATAGCCAGAACCTTTCAAAATATTCGTCTGTTTAAAGAGATGAGTGTGCTTGACAATGTAAAAGCCGGGCTTCATAATCAGTATTCATATTCTACCATCGAAGGCATTTTGAAGCTGCCAAGATATTTTAAAGTAGAAAAAGAAATGAATGAAAAAGCCTTAGAAATCTTGAAGGTATTTGGTTTAGAAGAGGAAGCTGATTTATTAGCGGCAAACCTTCCATACGGGAAACAGAGAAAATTAGAAATTGCAAGGGCGCTGGCAACAAATCCAAAGCTTCTTTTATTAGATGAACCGGCAGCGGGGATGAATCCGAATGAGACAGGTGAGCTGATGGATACGATTCGCTTTGTACGGGATAATTTTGAAATGACTATTCTCTTAATCGAACATGATATGAAACTGGTATCCGGTATTTGTGAGAAGCTTACAGTGCTGAATTTTGGCGAGGTACTGGCACAAGGTGAGACTAGTGAGGTATTAAACAATAAAGCAGTTATTACTGCTTATTTGGGCGAATAGGAGGCTATATGCATGGCAATGTTGGAAGTTAAGGGATTGCAAGTACATTATGGTATGATACAGGCAGTCAAGGGCATAGATTTTGAAGTAAATAAAGGAGAGGTTATTGCTTTAATCGGCGCAAACGGTGCAGGCAAGACAACAATTCTCCATACTGTTACCGGTTTGATTCAGGCCAGCAGCGGTACCGTTTTTTTTGAAGGAAAAGATATAACAAAAATACCGGGTCATAAAATTGTTTCACTTGGTATGGCTCATGTTCCCGAAGGAAGACGTGTATTTGCACAGCTGTCAGTATATGAAAATTTGTTAATGGGTGCTTATACCCGGACGAGTAAGCAAGAGATAGAAGAGACGATGGAAATTGTATTTTCCCGATTTCCTAGATTGAAGGAGCGCAGAAAGCAGCTGGCAGGAACGCTTAGCGGTGGTGAGCAGCAGATGCTTGCGATGGGAAGAGCACTGATGAGCCATCCGTCGATTATTTTAATGGATGAACCATCAATGGGACTTTCCCCAATTTTTGTCAATGAGATTTTTAATATAATAAAAGATGTCAGTGATTCCGGAACAACGGTGCTTTTAGTAGAGCAAAATGCAAAAAAAGCATTATCTATTGCCGACAGGGCGTATGTTTTAGAAACTGGAAATATTGTTCTTTCCGGTGATGCAAAAGAGTTAATGAATAATAATGAAATTAAAAAAGCTTATTTAGGAGAATAAAGAATTGGAGGGATTTCTTATGGATAACTATGTGATTACCATTGCCAGACACTACGGAAGCGGCGGTAGAACAATTGGAAAGGAGCTTGCAAAGCAGCTCGGTATTCATTGTTATGACAGAGAATTAATGCGGTTAGCCTCTGATGAAAGCGGTATTTCGGAAGGGTTGTTTGGAGAAGCTGATGAGCATTTAAAAACCAGTCCGCTTAGACGCATAATTAAAAATATATATGAAGGACAACTGATTCCGCCGGAAAGTGATAATTTTTCATCGCATGATAATTTGTTTAATTATCAGGCTAAGGTGATTCGCGAGCTGGCCGAGACGGAATCCTGTGTTATTATCGGCAGGTGTGCGGATTTTGTATTAAAAGACTATCCGAATGTGATTCGTGTATTTGTACATGCGGATCAGGAATTCAGTCTTGAAAAAGCAAAGGAACGCATCGGTCTAGAAGACAAGGATGTTGAGAAGTATATTGCTAAAACCGATAAGCAGAGAGCGGAATATTATCATTATTATACGGGCAGAGAGTGGAATGATGCCAGAAATTATGACCTATGCTTAAATAGCAGTAAGTTAGGATTTGATGGCTGTATTGAAGAAATTATAAGTTATATGAAAATTCGTTTTCGTAAAAATATAAAATAAAAAATTATTAAAAATATAATTATAATTCAAATATAAAATAAAATTCAAAAGGGACAAGTAAAAACGCAAAAAGCAGGAATATTCTCCTGCTTTTTTTATTATGTATAGTAACAAGCAAAATATGGATGGAAAGAGTGTATGAAGAGAATAATAGCAGCGTTACTTACCCCTGTCATTATATTTTTACATTTTGGAAATGCAGCTTATGCAGAAGAAATTGCAATTGATATAGCAGCACCTTCGGTTTTATTAATGGAGGCTTCTACAGGGCAGGTAATTTATGAAAAAAATTCTGAGGAAAGGGTTCATCCTGCAAGTATTACGAAGATTATGTCTCTTCTTCTAATATTTGAGGCACTTGATGCGGGAAAAATTAAACTTACAGATGAGGTTGTAACGAGTGCATTTGCAAAGTCTATGGGAGGTTCTCAAGTATTTTTAGAAGAAGGTGAGATACAAACGGTAGATACATTAATAAAGTGTATTGCAGTTGCAAGCGGTAATGATGCCTCTGTTGTCATGGCAGAACACATAGCAGGCAGTGAAGAGGAATTTGTCAAGCTGATGAATCAAAGAGCAAAGGAGCTTGGTATGACGAATACATCCTTTGAAGACTGCTGCGGCTTATCGGACTCAGAAGGACATATGACAACAGCGAAAGATGTTGCTTTGATGTCAAGAGAATTAACGGTGAAGCATCCGGAGGTTTTTAATTATACAAAAATCTGGATGGAGGACATTACACATGTTACGGCAAAGGGATCAAGTAATTTTACTCTCTCAAGCACGAATAAACTAATGAAGCAATATGAATATGCTACCGGTTTAAAAACTGGCTCCACAAATGCTGCTAAATATTGTCTGGCAGCAACTGCAACAAGGGATGATATTGATTTAATAGCAGTCATTATGAAGGCACCTGACTATAAGGTGCGGTTTCAGGATGCAATCAAACTGTTAAACTATGGATTTTCAGTGAGTAACGTTTATAAAGATGAAAACAAAGACAATTTAGGTGAGAAAGCGGTCACAGGGGGAGTTGATGACAGTGTTCCGATTACCTATGCAGGAACATTTCAGTATTTGGATGTGAATGGAAAAAACATGGAACTGGTTCAGAAAGAAATAAAAGTACCGGAAACAGTTACAGCACCAATAAAAATGGGTGATAAGGCAGGAGAAGCAGTTTATACATTAGATGGTGCCAAAATTGGAAGTGTTGACATTTTATATGGTGCAGATGTTATAAAGGCTGTTTACAAGGATTACGTTAAGAAGGTATTTATAAAATTATTAGTATAAGTATAATGATATTTTAGCAAAATTGCATAAATAGTCTAAAAATATTTGTGTAAATTAACAAAAAGTTTAAATTAAAAAACCAAATGAGTGCGATATTAGACAAATCGTGTTATACTTATCCCAAAATCACGCAAGTGCGAATGTGAAGGGAGATATTGGTTTATGGTAAAATGGGTGTATTTGTTTGAAGAAGGAAATGCAGATATGCGCAATTTGTTAGGGGGGAAGGGAGCCAATCTGGCAGAAATGACAAATTTGGGACTTCCGATTCCACAGGGATTTACAGTGACTACAGAGGCTTGTACCGATTATTATAAGCAGAATAAGGTAGTTTCAGATGAAATATGCAGTCAGATTTTTGATGCATTAGCTAAACTGGAAGAAAAGCAAGGAAAAAAGTTTGGAGATAATGAAAATCCATTGTTAGTATCCGTGCGGTCCGGATCAAGGGCTTCTATGCCGGGAATGATGGATACCATTCTAAACTTAGGACTTAATGATACAGCAGTAGATGGATTTGCTAAAAATACAGGAAATCCAAGATTTGCATACGATTCTTACCGTCGATTTATTCAGATGTTTTCAGACGTCGTAATGGAAATTCCAAAGTTTTATTTTGACCAAGTTTTAGAAGAAACAAAAGAGAGTAAGGGAGCTAAATACGATAATGATTTAACTGCAGATGATTTAAAAGAGGTCATTGCAAAATTTAAAGGGATATACAAAGAAAAAATGGGAACTGATTTTCCGCAGGAGCCAAGGGAACAGCTGATGGAGGCTGTTAAAGCTGTTTTCCGCTCTTGGGATAATGAGAGAGCTATTATATACAGACGTATGAATGATATACCGGGTGACTGGGGGACAGCAGTAAATGTTCAGGCGATGGTATTTGGTAATATGGGAGATACATCAGGAACGGGTGTAGCATTTACAAGAAATCCTTCTACCGGTGAAAGGCTTATTTATGGAGAATATTTAATTAATGCTCAGGGCGAGGATGTTGTGGCAGGAATCCGTACACCAATGCCAATTTCAAAGCTCGAAGAGGACTTACCGGAATGTTATGAGCAATTTATTGAAATAGCCAATAAACTGGAAGCACATTATCGTGATATGCAGGATATGGAATTTACAATTGAAGATAAGAAGCTTTACTTTTTACAGACAAGGAGCGGAAAAAGAACGGCAGCAGCGGCACTGCAGATTGCTTGTGATTTAATAGACGAAGGAAAGATATCAGAAGAAGAAGCAGTGCTTCGTATAGATGCAAAATCACTTGACCAGCTGCTTCACCCAATGTTTGATAAGGTTGCTTTGAAGGAGGGCGAAGTAATCGGTTCAGCGCTTCCTGCATCACCTGGTGCTGCGGGAGGAAGAGTTTACTTTACTGCAGATGATGCTAAAAATGCAGGTGATCGCGGCGAAAGAGTTATTCTGGTTCGGTTAGAGACTTCACCTGAGGATATAGAAGGTATGAATGCTTCTAAAGGTATTTTAACCGTTAGAGGCGGTATGACTTCTCATGCGGCAGTTGTTGCCAGAGGGATGGGGACTTGCTGCGTTTCCGGATGCGGTGAAATTAAAATAAGTGAAAAAGATAAAACATTTTCTTTAGGCGGTCACATATTTAATGAGGGAGACTATATTTCTCTCGATGGTTCAACCGGAAAAATTTACAAAGGTGATATTAAAACAGTTGAAGCAACTATTGGCGGAAACTTTGATCGGATTATGTCTCTTGCGGATAAATTCAGAATGCTCAAAGTACGTACAAACGCTGACAGTCCGGCAGATGCGCTAAATGCATTAAAGCTTGGTGCAGAAGGAATTGGTCTGTGCAGGACGGAGCATATGTTCTTTGATCCGGATCGAATTGCTAAAATTAGAATCATGATTTTATCAAACACACAGGAGGAAAGAGAAGCAGCATTAAATGAATTAATTCCATATCAAAAGGGCGATTTTAAATCTATTTATGAGGTTATGGAAGGCAAGCCTGTAACAATCAGATTTTTAGATCCTCCGCTTCATGAATTTGTTCCGACTGAGGAAAAGGATATTGCAGAGCTTGCTAACCAGATGGGAATTAGTGTGGCTGACGTAAAGGCAACATGTGATTCTTTGCATGAATTTAATCCGATGATGGGACATAGAGGCTGTCGGCTTGCGGTTACCTATCCCGAAATTGCACGTATGCAGACAAGAGCAATTATGGAAGCTGCAATTGAAGTGCAGGAGGAAAAGGGCTTTCAAATCATTCCTGAAATGATGATACCTCTCGTTGGCGAAAAGAGAGAATTAAAATATGTTAAGGATATTGTTGTGCAGACGGCAGAAGAGGTAAAGGCAGAGAAGGGTTCTGCTATTGCGTATCAGATTGGTACGATGATTGAAATTCCAAGAGCAGCACTTACGGCCGATGAAATTGCAGAGGAGGCAGAATTTTTCTCCTTCGGCACAAATGACTTGACGCAGATGACATTTGGATTTTCAAGAGATGATGCCGGCAAATTCTTAGATTCTTATTATAAAACTAAAATTTATGAATCTGATCCATTTGCAAAAATTGACCAGAACGGCGTTGGTAAATTAGTTGAAGTTGCTGCAAAAAAAGGACGCAGTGCAAGACCTGATATTATGCTTGGTATTTGTGGGGAACATGGCGGTGATCCATCCAGTGTGGAATTCTGTCATAATGTTGGACTTGATTATGTTTCCTGTTCACCATTCCGCGTACCGATTGCAAGGCTTTCTGCGGCGCAGGCAGCGTTGAAACAAAAATAGTAAAAATAAAAATAAGCGTATCATATCAAAGTGATGCGCTTATTTTACGCTTTAAGCCAGATACAGCATTTTATCAAAGTTTGTATCTAATTCTAAGATAATATTGGCAAGTTTATACAGTATATAAGGTAAGTAAACATAAGTCGTTTATCTTAATGGAGGAATTATGACACAAAAAGATATAGAAAGAAAATCATTAATTGTAAGTTCCATATTAAATTTTATTATTGCTGGAGCAGGCATTTGGGTATTTGCCGTTACACATATTCAAGCTCTGTTTTTGGACTGCTTTTTTTCCTTCATTGCTTTTATTTCAACAATAGTGGCAGTTGTCATTAATAAAGTCAGTAATAAAAGAACAATTTCATTTCCTGATGGTCTTTACTTTTTAGAGCCATTATATGCAATTTTCAAATCCTTACTCACACTATCGTTATTAGTCATATCTGTCGTGGGAACTGCAATACCCGCATACGAATATTTTGTTTATGGAACAGGCAAGCCAATGAATATCGGACCAGTACTGCCATACACTATCAGCATGGTAATTTTATGTTTTGGACTTGGATTTTATAATATCATTCAAAATAAAAAAATTAATCATACAAGTACAATTCTAACCGCAGAATCTAAATCAAATTTAATTGATGGACTGCAATCGTTAGGGATAGGGGTCGCAGTCGCATTTCTCTATTTCGTTGATGTAAATGGGTCTTTAGGATTTTTTTATTACACAGGTGATTTTTTTATTACATTTATTCTTGCTTTAGTATCTTTAAAACTACCTATAAAGGTGCTTATCTGTGCCTTCAGGGAATTATTAGGCGGCACTACCGATGATGTAATAATTAAGAAAAACATTGATGCAATTGTAGATAAATATTTGAATAAAATTGTAAAGAAAAAGAGATGTGAAATATTCAAAGTAGGTATGCATATTAAAGTTCGGGTATCGCTTCAGAGTAAAATTAGTCATGATGTAGCCTTAGAGCTTGAAAAGGCTAGAGAAAAAATAATTAGCGATTTAAAAATATCATATAAAAGCCTTGAATTAAATTATAATTTTTAATGAGTTAGAGAAATTTGATATTTAAGTACACGTATGAAGAAAATACTTGACTAAAGCTATCAGACTGATAGATAGGAGTGATTTATGAAAAGGCAGAATATCAGAAAATTATCTATAATAATATCTTTGTTGTTATTCCCGATTACGCTCTATTATTTTAGTCCGGCACTCATAATTAATGCAGGGTTAAGTGGAATAATCAACGGCAGTTTTATCGTGTTTGCATTGATGTTTATTCTTTCTATTCCATTTGGAAGATTTTTTTGTGCGTATCTTTGCCCTGCGGGAGGCTTGCAGGAATGTACATTTGTAATCAATGAAAAAAGTCCAAAGCAGGGTTGGAAAAATAGCATCAAGTACATAATATGGGGTATTTGGTTGACCTCAGTTGCTCTTAGCTATTTTCATAAAGGAGAAATTGTAGCAGTTGATTTTTTATTTGAGACTAAGCATGGAATTTCTGTTTTATCCATTCAAAGTTATGTCATCTATTATGGTATTGTAAGCCTGATTTTTATACCAGCCGTCTTGTTCGGAAAACGGATTTTCTGTCACTATTTTTGTTGGATGGCTCCTTTCATGGTACTTGGAACAAAACTTCGCAGGCTCTTACACTTGCCAGGATTGCATATAAAGGTCAAAGAGAGCGTAAATTGCATTTCTTGCGGCAAATGCAATAAAGCATGTCCTATGGGGGTCAATATTGTAAATGCAATAAAGGATGGGAACATTAAAGATTTGGAATGTATTCAATGCGGAGCCTGCATTGATAATTGTCCTAAAAATGTTCTGTCGTATGGAATGCGCAAAAGAAAGGGAATCAATAATGGCAACAGTAAAAAAGCTTGATTGTGTAATTTTAGGTTTATTAAGTCATGAAGAATTAACAGGGTATGAGATAAAGAAAAGGATGGATACAACATTAAAATATTTTTGGGGTGCAAGTTATGGTAGTATATACCCTACCTTAAGTGATTTAGTTAGTCGGGGTTTAGCAACCAAAAGAGAGGACATGGGTAACAAGCGAAATAAGTTAATATATACCATAACGGATGATGGTCGAGATTACTTAAGAAAGTGGCTCAAGCTGCCGGCTGAAAAGGATGAGATTCGTTATGAAACTTTGCTCAAACTATTTTTTGGCAATGATCAAGGTGCGGAACAGGCAATAACACACATTGAAGCATTTCAAGAAAAGATAGAAAAAGAATTGCCATATCTATTGGGCACTGAAAAAGTACTTAAAGACAGAATTATCGATGACACCGCACATAAGTACTATCTGCTTACCGTGGAATTTGGTGTAAAAACATATCGCACTTATTTAGAATGGTGCGAAGAAGCAAAAAAACTTTTGACCGATAACGCCAAACACGCAAATGACGAATAGGAGGACATAACAATGAATGCACCAATATGGGTACCTTGGCTTGTTGTTGCTATACTTGCAGCAATATCAATTGTTTTACTAATGGGAAAAGGCAGTTTCTTAATAGCAGGGTTCAATACGGCAAGTAAAGAGCAAAAGCAAAGATATAATAAAAAAAGACTTTGTCGTGTTGTAGGTGGCGGTACAAGTATGCTGGCAATAATTTTTGGTACAGCAACATTTTATCGATTTGAAATGCCCTCGGCTATTTCTTGGATTATTCCGTGGGGCTTGTTCGGAACAATAGCAGTTGTGGCAGTTTTAGCCAATACAATATGTTGGATAAAGCCATCCTCAACTGATAAATAACTTGCAAGCTTATTTCAGTAAAGAGGATGATTTTACGAACATGGGAGAATGACTTTTGTGGTCTCTTGAAGCAGATTTTCGTAGAGCTAATGGTAAAAAACTGAGGCACAATCCATGAAAAGATGATATAATCTCACTTAAGAGATATAAAACTTAATAGATAATTGCAAAACTCATTTCTGCGTGGCGGCTTGGATGAGATTCTCCCTACCAGAAATGAGTTTCATAATTATCTAATAATATTAAAAAATAAAGGAGCAAATATTATGAAATATCATGGTATCTGCATTGCTGTAAGCGATGTAAAACTTGCAAGAAAATTCTATGAGGATTTATTTGAACTTAAAGTGTTTCAAGATTATGGGATTAACCTCTCTTTTTATGGTGGGCTTTCTTTGCAGCAGGAATTTGATTGGCTGTTAAATATTCCGAAGGAAAGCGTATTGAAGGAACCCCATAATATGGAGTTGTACTTCGAGGAAGACGATTTTGATGATTTTATTGCCAAATTAGAGCAGCGTGATGATATTAGGTATATGGGTGAGGGCGTTAAAGAAGCAGGATGGGGTCAACGCTCGATACGCTTTTACGATTTGGATGGACATATTATTGAAGTTGGCGAGAATATGAAGATGGTTGTAAAGCGTTTCCTTGATTCTGGAATGTCAATGGAGGAAATTTCCAAACGTATGGATGTGACTATAGCGGATTTAGAAACGCTTTTAAAAAGTTAATCTCTGCATAACAAAGGCAAACTAAGCAGATTGTAAATTCCCCTTAACAATAATACTATATTTCTCGCAGCCGATTGGTGTAACAGCCAGTCGGATTTTTTTATGGTAACACGTTATCTTTACTCTACCTTTTTACGTTGCTTCACAAGCTCGATGCCTTCTTTTCCAGTCAGGTGCTCAACATTAATTTTGATAACGCATAGAATATTCCATTCTCTTTGAATTGCTTTTTCACCGTCTTCATCAAGACCGGGAGAGTATTTATTGTTTAGCAGACGCATCATCCGCAGTTTTTCATCATCATCGGTAATTTCTGATGCTGTGCCAAACGCAATGGCACTTCTGAAACAGGCTGTAAATTTTTCTGGAATAACATCCTCTTTTTCAATTACACAGAAGGACACCTTGTTGTCATTTCTAATGGCATCGAGCTTATGACCGGATTTAGCACAATGAAAGTAGATAATTCGGTTCTCATAGACATAGTTCACCGGAACGGTATATGGATAACCGTCATCACCTGTTACACCTAAGACACCTGTTATTCCCTTGTTCATAATCTGCTCTGTCAGTTCTTCAGGTAAAAGCTGTTTTTTTCTTCGCATTTCTCTAAACATATATGACCTCCTAATTTTAATAAATATATATTAACACATCTCAGTAAACAAAAAAATATTTACCTGAAATTTTATTAGATTATAACATGAAGAGGTATTATTGATAATCTACCTATACTTTGTAAAACGATACAAAAAATTATTGACGAAGTCCTTTTTAGCGAGTAAAATAAAAATGAATCATGTTTCATTTTAATTAAGGAGATGTTTTTGTGCCAAAGGTAAGTAAGGAATATTTGGATTCTAAAAAAAATCAAATATTAGATGCCGCATTTGAGGTCTTCATGAAAAAACCTTTATTTGCAGTAACCATGCAGGATATTATTGACCATGCAGGGTTCAGTCAAGGGGCAATTTATCGATATTTTAAGGATATAGATGAGATTATTATAGATGTTCATAACCGTTCCTTTAGAAGCATTGATTACAAAGATAAATTAAAAGATATACTGAATCAGGAACTTAAGCCGGAAGAGGTAATCCGTGAGGCGTTTTTATGCCTTGCACAATATATAAATCACTCGTCCAGTTTGTTCAGTAAAATTCGCTTTGAGCTTTTGATGCTGTATGAGGCTTACCCAAAACGGGGAGAAAAAATACAAAATGGATTAAAAGTCAAAGAAAGTAATCATTCTGCACTTGAATTAGCATTTACTTTTGCAATGAAACACATTGAAAGCGGTTATTTTAAACCAGTCATGCCGCTTTATAAAATAGCTTCCTTTGTTTCAGCCAGTTGTGATGGTATTTTATTACATGATATGCGATTCAAAAATTCTGTTAATTTTAATCAGACAAAAGGTTCGCAAGATGTTATCGGATTATTCGATACCCTTTGCGAAACAGTTCTTATGATGCTGGGAGGCAATAGAAATGAGAAATCAATTGAAGAATAGTACACAACAAAAGGCTTATCAATTATCTTTTAGGAAGGTCATCATTTCACTTATTATGTTTGTAGTGTTATGGGCGATGGTGACAAATGCCTGGAATTATACGAGACTTTTTTTCGGCACACAGAGAGGCAGTCTGATAAATTACATATATGATTTTATCAGTCGGTTTTTATGGGCTGTTCCTGCAATCATTCTATTAAAGCTATATGCTAAAGATATTCCTACAACATGGAAACAGCTTTTTACAAATAAACCCCACATGAAACCGTTTATTATTACAGTAGCAATTATTATTATATATACTTTAGGTGCAATGTTTTTTAATCATGGAGGTTTTTGGATAAATCCAACGTTCAATTTTTACAAGCATTTCCCAACATTTGTTATGGTAGCATTTGTTGAAGAGCTTGTTTATCGGGGATGGGGATTAAACGCATTATCGGCATTTGTATCAGAGAGAAAGGCAAATATTATATCTACAATATTGTTTGTCTTATTGCATTTACCTGCATATTTTATAAAACTTTATTTAACCGGCACATTTCCAATTGCGGCCGTAGCGACTCAATGTGTATTCGTTATTGTCCTATCATTGTGCATTTTTTAGCTGATTTTCTTAGTGTTATGGTAATTGGATAGAAATTTTATAATATAGTTTGAAACGCTTTTGGTAATGCCCAGTCTTATACTTGGAGGTGAGAAAGTGATGGATTTCGGCGAAATATATGAGAAGCACTTTGCGGATGTGTATCAATATGTTTTATCTCTCAGTCGGGATGAAGCAATTACAGAAGAGGTTACACAGGAAACCTTTTTTAAAGCGATGCATCACATTGACAAGTTTAACGGAACTTGTAAATTATATGTATGGCTTTGCCAGATTGCAAAAAACACATATTTTACGCTTTATCTAAAACAAAAACGAATCGTATCGGACTTGGATACAAATTTATCTGATACCACGCTCAATTTAGAAACAGATTATCTTGATAAAGAAGCGATACGGCAGTTGCACATTTTACTTCACAATTTGAAGGAGCCGTATAAAGAAGTGTTTACATTGAGAGTATTTGGAGAACTGTCATTTTTTCAAATCGGGGAACTGTTCGAAAAAACAGACAGTTGGGCGAGATTGATTTTTTACAGGGCAAAAAAACAATTACAGGAGGCGATGAAATGAAACTATCATGTGAGGTTATCGGGGACTTACTTCCCTTGTACCATGACGATATATGCAGCAATGAAAGCAAAGTGATGGTCGAGGAACATCTTGCAGGATGTGAAGGCTGTAAAGCTGAATTGGAAGCAATGAATCAAGCTATACCAGATATGCATATAGAACAAAATTTAAAAGAAGCAGATGCGGTTATAAAGTTATCGAGAAGATGGAAAAAAGGAATGTTTTTGTCATTATTAAAAGGCGTATTACTGACGATTTTAACCGTTGCTGCAATGCTTCTATTCCTATATATCTTTGTTGACTTTAAAATCGTAGTTTAAGGAATAGGAGGACAATATGGGGCAAGGTAATATGTTAAATTGTATGGAAAAAGAAAAATATGAACTAATTATGTACGATGATTTTTTAGAGAATAAGCTTAATGATAATTATTGGTTTCCATTCTATTTACCTCAGTGGAGCAGCAGAGAAGCATCCAGACCATCGTATATCATTAGGGACAGTATTTTATCATTATATATTTCTGATGAACAAAAACCATGGTGTCCGGAATACAATGGCGGGGTAAGGGTTTCAAACCTTCAAACGGGAGTACTTTCTGGACAGGTTGGCAGCAAGAAGGGGCAGCATCATTTTAAAAAGGGACTGGTGGTTCGAGAAGCTCAAGATAAAGAACTTAAGGTTGCACCACTATTTGGCTATATAGAGTTTCGCGCCAAATGCAAACTTTCTAAAGAGAATGTTGCGGCATTGTGGTTGATTGGTATTGAGGAAACAAGGGAGCAATCTGCAGAAATATGCATTTTTGAGTTAAAAGGTTATAATACTCAAAAAGACAAAGCAGTTATTGGCTATGGAGTGCATCCTTTCGGAGATACCTCTTTAAGTGATTGTTTTTATGAACAAGAATTTGATTTAAATACCAAGGAATGGAATGTCTATGCGATAGATTGGAAACCTGATTCGATTGATTTCTATATAAATGGAACTTTGATAAATAGTATTAAACAAATTCCAAACTATCCGATGCAATTAATGCTAAATTTATATGATTTAGAAAACATTAAAAATGAAAATAACAAATTTGAAATTGATTATGTCAAAGTATATCAAATGAACTTAGAATAATCAAATGAGGTTTTTATATGGCGATGTGGAACCCGTGGCGTGGTTGTCAAAGATATAGTGAAGGCTGTAAGTATTGCTATATTCATAAAGGTGATTTTAAACGAGGGATTGAAACGAAGAACATTATAAAAACGGACAATTTTTATGCTCCTGTTGCAACGAACAAATCAGGAGCTTATAAGATGAAGTCAGGACAAATGGTGTATTTTTGTTTTTCTACCGATTTTTTAATCGAGGATGCGGATGCTTGGAGAGAAGAATGCTGGCAAATGATAAAGGAGCGTTCTGATTTGAATTTCATCTTTCTCACAAAGCGGATTGAACGGTTTATGGAATGTATTCCCGAAAACTGGGGAAATGGTTATGATAATGTTACCGTTGGCTGCACAGTTGAAAATCAAGACAGAGCAGATTACAGATTGTCTATTTTCAAGGAACTTCCTATTAAGCACAAGAATATTATCTGCCAACCGCTCATTGCGAGAATAAACATCGAGCAGTATCTTGAGGATATTGAGTTAGTAGTCGTTGGAGGAGAGTCGGACAGAAATGCCAGAACTCTTGATTATGAGTGGGTACTTTTCATACGGGAACAATGTATCGCTCAAAATGTTCACTTTGAATTTAGACAATGCGGTACACATTTTTACAAAGATGGAAAATCCTACACATTAAATGTGCGTGATTTATGCAGTCAAGCAAAGAAAGCAAATATTAATATTTAATTGACATACCTCTTGGTGAAGTATTACCAAGAGGTGATATTATTAGTGGGATATTGTATGCGGATTTGAAAATAAAATTGTATTCATTAATGAATTATGTTAATATAATGATTAATTTATATGTGAAAAGAAAGAGTTTTGAGTTGGCAAATTTTGCTTACGCATCTAAATCCTTTCTATTTTTTTGTTATTTTATAAATATAAACATAATAGTAATGAACACAACATGTTTATAAACTATACTTAAGTTTATGGAGGAAACGTAATGCTAAAAGCGATAGTTTGGTTAAACGATAATGTTATATGGGGGATTCCCATGCTTGTTTTAATGTTAGGAACAGGACTTTATTTGACAATTCGTACAAAGGGAATAATTTTTACTCGTTTTGGAACCGTTATGGCAAATACACTAAAGACTATTTTTAAAAAGCAAGTAAATAATGAAGAAGGAACGATTACACCTTTTCAAGCAGTATGTACGGCTTTGGCAGCTACTGTTGGAACCGGTAATATTGTTGGAATTGCAATAGCTATCAGTATCGGCGGTCCGGGTTCTATTTTTTGGATGTGGATATGTGCTGTTTTAGGAATGGTTACAAAATTTTGTGAAAGTACTTTAGCGGTAGCTTATAGAGAAAAGAATGATAAAAATGAATATGTGGGCGGACCAATGTATTATATCAGCAAAGGGCTTGGTTGGAAAAAAACGGCTGTTTTATTCTGTATATTTGCAGTCATAGCTTCTTTTGGTGTTGGAAATATGGTGCAGGCTAACGCTGTATCCGGTGGACTGGAGTCAGCCTTTAAAATTCCTGTCGCTATAACAGGAATCGTATTAGCGATTTTAGTAAGCCTTGTAATCATTGGAGGTATAAAGAGAATTTCAGTAGTAGCAGAGAGATTAGTTCCATTTATGGCGATTATGTATATTATTGTTGCTGTTATTGTGTTAATAATAAATTTTAATAAGATACCTGGGGCATTCATGATGATTATAAAAGATGCTTTTACGGGAACGGCTGCAGTAGGAGGATTTGCTGGTTCCACAATGTTATATGCGGCTAGAATTGGTGTTGCCAGAGGAGTCTTTACAAATGAAGCAGGGCTAGGTTCTGCACCTATAGCACATGCTGCAGCCAATACGGATCATCCGGCAAGGCAAGGATGCTGGGGGGCTTTTGAAGTGTTTTTTGATACAATAGTGATGTGCACAATTACAGCATTAGTAATTATTACTAGCGGGTTATGGAATGATTCTAGTTTGGATGGTACAGAAATATCATTAACAGCATTTCAAAATGCAATTCCGGGTGGACAGTATGTAGTATCAATTGGTCTGGTACTTTTTGCATTTGCTACTATAATCGCTTGGTATTATTATGCTGAAAAGGCATTAGAGTATATTGCAGGAAGAAAGGCAGTCGCAGCTTACCAAATAATATTTGTATTATTAGTCTTTGTTGGATGTATTGCAGAGGTTGATGTAGTATGGGAGCTTGCAGATTTATTTAATGGACTCATGGCGGTTCCAAACCTAATTGCAATGTTTGCATTGACTTCAACAATTGTAAAGTTAACAAAAGATTTTTTTAAGGATTCCAAAACTATACGGCCCAAAAACACTTCTTTTGTATCACTTCTTCAATTAAAAAATAGAAAATAAGAAGCATTCATTCTTATTAAGAATACTGTACTCTTGATATAAAACAGTCCTCTTTAGAATATAAAGAGGACTGATTTTACTCTAGTTTCTTAAGGAATTCATTAAAAGGCATTGGTTTTGCAAAATAGAATCCTTGAATGGCATTACAGCACATTTCCTTTAAAAATTCATACTGGTCTTTTGTTTCAACACCTTCTGCGATGACGGCAATGTCCAATGTTTTGGCAAGATTGATAACTCCAACCAATATTTTTCGGCTTTTAGTATCGTTATAGTCATTAACAAAACTTTTATCTAGTTTCATTACATCAATTGGTATCGACTTAAGCATTTGAAGGGAAGAATAACCAACACCAAAGTCATCCATTAATATTTTAAAACCATGCTCGTGAAGCTCATCAATAATATACTTAAACTCATCTTGATTTTCAAACATTGTACTTTCGGTAATCTCAAGCTGAACTAAATCAGGCGGAATATTGTATTTTTTTACAATATCGGTATATTCATTAATAAACTGCCTGTTATAAAGAACCTGACGGGATAGGTTTACTGATATAGGAACAGGTTTATAACCCTTATCTAATAATTCTCTCTGTCTTTCGCATACTTTTCTAAACATCATGCTGTCAAGTTTAACGACAAAACCGTTGCTTTCGGCGAGCGGTATAAAAACACCCGGGGATATAATTGTTTGATCCGGTTTTATCCATCTGGCCAATGCTTCAGCACCAATAATCTGCTGTGACTGAGTATCATACTTTGGCTGAAAAAATGGTACAAACTCATCATTCTTAAAAGCAATTTCCATTTGATCTTCCAACTGCTTATTATATAATAATTGATCCTTATAAAAGTCTTCATAGAAGGCGACAAGCTGTTCATGATTATCGTTAATGGAAGTTCTGGCGATAGAAGCTAAATTCTCTATTCTTTGTAAATTTTCATTGTGATCGTCGATAAAATAAACACCGATTTTAGGTTTTATAATATACTCATTTTTATACCATGGCTGATTTTCTTGAATAACATTACAAAATTCTGTTAAATCTTCTAATAATTTTTCTTTTGTATCATAGTAAATTAATGCAACAAAATTATCTGCGACACGTCTGGCAAACTCCATTGTTTCCGGAGCAAACTGTTTTATTGTTTCGTGAATATACTTAATTATATTATTTCCGGCCTCATGTCCATATACTTCACTAATAAGATTAAAATTATCTAAATCCATTACAAGGTATGCCGCTTTTTCTTTATGCTGCTTCAGGCTTAAAGTAGTATCAATAGAAAATTTAGTATAAGATTTGCCTTCGGTTAATGGATCTATATATAAAATTTTATGAACTGATTCCCGCTTCTTTTTTTCTAAGTTTATTAAATAAAGCATAAATAAAACCGAAATTAAGGCTACAACGGTGCAAAGTGCATATGTCATTAACATAACTACAGACACACTTTTTTCGGCAACTGATTTTGGTACTACGTTCATAAGATACCAGTCGTTAACACCCAGAGGAGTATAATAAAGATATTTATCGATTTTATTTGTAAAAATAATGTCTCCGGATTTTCTGGCATTCATATTTTTTTGTAATTCAGCACAGCATTCCACATTATTTTTATCGGCTTCACTAATTGATTTAAGGATATTAGTCATATTTACAAAACTAATCGGATGGACAGAATCAATTACGGTATCACCATTTTGTTTCACAATATAGGAGTATCCAGAGTTGTTAAAAGTATTTACGGACATTAAATCTCTAAAATTTTCAATGGTGAAGGTTGCAAAAAGAGAAGCGATCACTTCACCGTTTTCCTTTATAGAGGTTGCATATATAATTATTTGTTCATTATCAATTTTATCATATTTACAATCAGATACAATGGTTTCACCTTGAAAGACGGGATCAAAAATTACACTGTAACTTAAGTCCAGCATGATATCATCAGTAGTATAGGTGGTTCCGTCTTTGTATCTAATACCCATTTGTTTAAAAGTATATCTTTTACAAATATGTTTTAGATATTCCATCGATTCGTCAATATTAAAAGGCTGTTCATAACTTAATCTTGATGCAATTTCTTCAATAAGATAGAATTCGGATTTAACTTCATTTTCAATTGTAATGACACTTTGTTCTGATATTTCTTTTAGTGTAGTATTAATATTTTCGTTTAATTGCTTTTTCAGATTGTGGGCATAAAGAAACAAGGCAAGTACTACACCTGAAAAAAGCAGAAAAAAGATTAAGACATTTTTAATAGTTTTATCTCTTTTGGTTTTCAATATGGCCTCCCGTCATAAATCAGCAAGTTACCTAATAAACTATCAAGTTATATAACATTATAACAGTTGTGTGATAAAAAAGGAATAACAAATGAATAATTTGACAATTTATCCTGTATGTGAATTTTAAATAAATTATAATAGGTATTTAACTAGCAATAACTGTTAAATTCAATAACAATTTTAGCATAGATTCAGTTGCATAAGAAAAATCTATAAATTATGATACAAAGATAACATAAGTGGAAGGTAAAAAGGAGCCCTCTATTTGCTTAGCTTTAGTGAATAATACTGTAGTTAAAGAGGAAGATACCGAATTATTATCAACGTATGTAAAGGAAAAGGATATTGATATAGACAAGCATCCTGCGAAGCTGGAGGCAAATACGATACATCCGGAGCAATCCGGTGATATGGGCGCAGCGGAATCTGCAGGATTATTGACTATTTAAATTTGCTGTTAAGTTAGAGGCTGATTCATATGTTTTTTGAAGATATTCTGAAATAAAAAGGAGTAAGCGTATGTAAGAGAAGAAAATCCAAAAAATAATGCGAAACTAAAAATAATAATTATAAAATTGGGAATGGAAATACACATACTAAAAATTACAACATGAACGATTAAGAAGATTAATGTTGTCGGAAAATGACCGATGCTCATAAATACGGCATTTTTTATTAACAGCTTGTTATTACTATTAAAGTATGATAACAATGGAAAAATATACATAGCGATGCAATGCAATATTATAATAATAAACCAAACCGGATATTGAAGTATTCTATAGGAAGGATTGATTAACCCATAAATGATATATAAATCAGCCAAAAAGAATATAAAAATAAAAAGTATTGGAATCCATAAAATAGTGGCCTGTTTAATATTCATTTTAAATGCTTTTATATATCTTCTTAATAAATCAGAATCCTCATCTTTCAGCATTTTAAATGTAATAGAATATAATGCAGTGATTGATGCTCCAATTGTAAAAACAGGAATACAGCTTATTAAGAAAATGATATTTAAAAGTATTAAATCAAAAAATTTCGCTAAATAACGATTGAAAGGTTTGTCTGGATTGAAAAAATCATTCATAATATTCCTCCTATCGTGCATGGTGTATAATACAAAAGTTGCCATGTAAGCCGCTTGTAGTTTTTGTATAAAAAAGTGATTTTACACAATAAATATTTGGATAAATGCAATACAAATTAATTGAATTATAAAAATATTATACAATATTAACCAAGTTTCGTGTGAAAAAAGTTTCTTATTAGCAAAAAGTGTATAAACAATAGCAATAAGTGGGAAGCAACTTTGGTATAGTTATAATAAAATAACAATATCGCAGGCAAGGAAATTTTTGCTGTGTTAGGTAACTGTTTATCAACTGAGTAGAGTAGAATAAGGAGGAAGAAAAATGAGAAAACTAATTGCAAGAGCTTTGTGTATGTGCCTTTTAGCCTCAACGTTAGCGGGGTGTGGAGGTAATACAGAAAACACAGTTAGTACAGAACCTAGTATGGAAGAGGGTACTACAGAGGAAACTACAGATGCAACAACGGAAGAACAGGATGACACTTCTAAAAAAGGGAAAGAAGTCATTAATTTATGGTCATTTACAGATGAAGTTCCAAAGATGATTGAGAAGTATAAGGAAGCACATCCTGATTTTGGTTATGAAATTAATACAACTATTATTGCGACAACGGATGGTGCTTATCAGCCGGCACTTGATCAGGCATTATCAGCAGGCGGAAAGGATGCACCTGACATTTATTGTGCAGAGGCAGCTTTTATCCTTAAATATTCAAAGGGTGATGCTTCTTCTTATGCCGCACCATATAAAGATCTTGGTATTGATATTGATACAGCAATTAAGGAGTCAGAAATTGCTCAATACTCTGTTGATATAGGAACGAATGAAAGCGGAGATGTAGTAGGACTGGGATATCAGGCAACAGGTGGAGCATTTATCTACCGCCGTTCTATTGCAAAAGACGTATGGGGTACTGATGACCCGGCTGAAATTGCTAAAAAAATTGGTTCAGGCTCAGGCGAATGGGATCAATTTTACAAAGCGGCAGAAGAGCTGAAGGCAAAAAATTATGGTATTGTATCAGGTGATGGGGATATCTGGCATGCAGTAGAAAATAGCTCCAGTCAGGGATGGATCCAAGATGGAAAGTTAACGATTGATCCAAAGAGAGAGGCTTTCTTAGATTTATCAAAGGAATTAAAAGACAATGGTTACCACAATGATACAGAGGATTGGCAGGATGCATGGTTTGCAGACATGAAGGGTGAAGGAAGCCAAGAAATATTTGGATTTTTTGGTCCGGCATGGTTAATTAACTATACATTGGCACCTAACTGTGGTGGTGAAGCAGTTGGTGAAGGTACATATGGTGATTGGGCGGTTTGTGAATCACCGGTTGGTTTCTTCTGGGGCGGTACTTGGTTACTGGCAAATAAAGATTCTGAAAAGAAGGAAGCAATTGGCGATATTATTGAATGGATTACTTTAGATAATACAGAAGAAGGGCTTCAATATAAGTGGGCGAACGGAACGCTTAACGGCGAAGGCGGTACAAAAGACTGTGTCGGCAGTGGTACAGTAATGGCAAAATCTGATGGTAGTGTTGAGTTCTTAGGCGGCCAGAATATGTTTGATGTATTTGTTCCGGCTAACCAATTTGCAAACGGCAAAAACTTAACCCAATATGATGAGACAATTAATAAGTTTTGGCGTGAGCAAGTACGTGAATATACAGCAGGAAATAAAGACCGTGAACAGGCAATTGCAGACTTCAAACAACAGGTTACGGATAATCTGGATATTGTAGTAGAGTAGATTATCATTATTTAATATTTTAAAGTCTTATATAAGAGGCGGAATAGCTTAAATATATCCGCCTCTTTTTTAAATCAAGTACTAAAAATAAAATAATGGAAAGCGGAGGTGGATACAATGAAACGTAAAAAACAATTGGGAAATGCAAAATATGCGAAATACGGTTACATATTCTGTATTCCTTTTGTAATTACCTTTTTGATTTTTTCCCTGTATCCAATTATATATACAGCTGTAATTGGATTTACAGACTTTAAAGGTTTGGGAGCTACATCGTTTCACTTTTTAGAGGATCCGTTTCAGAACTTTAAGCATGTTCTCGTAAACCCATCTTTTAAGACGGCCCTTTGGAATACAGTAAAAATATGGATTAGTAACTTTATTCCTCAAATTGTAATAGCATTATTGCTGACAGCGTGGTTTACAGATAAACGAAGTAAGATAAAAGGACAGGGAATCTTTAAAGTTCTGTTTTATATGCCCAATATTATTACTGCAGCTACAATAGCGATACTATTTAATTCACTCTTTGGATATCCAATGGGACCGGTCAATGATTTGTTCATGAGATTTGGAATAACAGATGAACCAATAAAATTTTTAATAAATAAGGACTTGTCCCAAGGAATTGTGGCTTTTATTCAATTTTGGATGTGGTATGGCTACACTATGATCATTCTTATTTCAGGTGTCCTTGGCATTAGTCCGGAAATATTTGAATCAGCAGAGGTAGATGGGGCAAACAGAGTTCAGACTTTTTTCTTTATAACGATACCAAATATTAAAACAATCTTGCTCTTTACTCTTGTTACGAGCTTAATCGGCGGCTTAAATATGTTTGATATTCCAAAATTATTCTTATTAGGGGGACCGGATAATGCGACCCTTACAACAAGTGTATTTATTTATAATCAAGCCTTTAGCGGCAGCTATATGTATAATAGGGCAGCAGCAGCCAGTATGATCATGTTTGTCGTTATTGCTATTTTATCAGCAATTATGTTTTTCTTACTTAGGGATAAAGAGGAAGAGAAGTTAAAAAGGTATATAAAAATGCAGAGAAAATATAGAAGGGAGGGGAGGTAATTGTTAAAGAATAGAACAACTAAATTAATAAAAGTAATCATATATATAGTATGTATATGTTTAGCAATATTAAGCATTTTGCCATTTTGGATTATGATTGTAAATGCCACAAGATCGACAACAGAAATTCAACAGCATGCTATTTCATTACTCCCTTCAAGTTATACGCTCAAAAATTTATTAATTCTCCTTGGAAAGAGCTTTAATCCGATAGTAGGATTTGCCAATTCAGTCATTATATCAGTAGGCTCAACTGCTTGTGCGGTATATTTTTCTGCCTTAACTGCTTATGCATTAGTCGTTTATGAATGGAGGCTGAAAGGACCATTTTTTAGCTTTGTCATGGCTATTATGATGATCCCGGCACAAATCACCATGATAGGATTTTATCAAATGGTATATCGTGTTCATCTGACAAATAATTTAATGATGCTGATTTTGCCTGCAATCGCCTCTCCATCGATGGTATTCTTTATGAGACAGTATATACAGCCATCTTTATCATTAGAGGTTGTCCATTCTGCAAGAATAGATGGTGCAAATGAGTTTAGAATATTTAATACAATTGCACTTCCGATTTTAAAACCTGCGCTTGCAACACAAGCTATTTTTAGTTTTGTTTCAAGCTGGAACAACTTGTTTACTCCTTTAGTACTACTGACAAATAAAGATAAATATACAATGCCGATTATGGTCAGCCTGCTTCGCGGAGATATATATAAAACAGAGTATGGTTCTGTTTATTTAGGATTAACATTAACGGTATTACCATTAATTATCGTATATTTAATCTTATCCAAATACATCATAGAAGGTGTAGCACTCGGCAGTGTCAAAGGATAATACAAAATTTTAATAATGATATAAAATAAGGACTGTCTCACTAAATTTTTAACAAGTGTGATAGTCCTTTATAAGTTTCACAAACCACTTAATATATAAGTTACAATTCGCATAAATTATTATTTGCCTGCATCAGCTGCTCAGAGGTATTTCGATATTCTGTAGGAGAACAATTAACGTATTTTTTAAATGTTCTGCAAAATGTTGAAAGGTTATTAAAGCCGGTTTGAAATGCGATTTCAGTAATGGATATATGAGTAGATAATAAAGCTTGTGAGGCTTGAATGCGCTTATAGCAAAGGTAATCATAAAATGTATAATTCGTATACTGCTTAAACAATCGGGAAAAATGAAATTTAGAAAATCCGGCTAAATCAGCCATATATTCTAACGTTAAATTTTCATTATAGTGAGTGTCAATATAATATAATAAATTAGAAAATTTTTCATAATATTCCACTTGCTTTGAAGGCTGGGTATTCGTATTGATACTTTTAAATTGACTGATTCCGATTGCTGTAAATATTTCCATTAAAAGTGAGTAAATAGAAAACTCCCAAAAGATATCTCCTGAAAAATAGATTTTATTCATTTTCATAAATCTTGAATAGAGTTTATCATATATATAAGGGTGCGAGTTTTTAGAAAATGAAAATGGCTGCATGAAAAGTGATGACAGCATCTGAAAATCTGAAAGCTGGTAAAATAACGAAACATCGATAAGGTAAATAAATCTAGCCCCGAATTCATGGGTGCAGATAGAATGAGTGGCACCGCAAGGAATAAATAATATTTCATTTTCTTTAATGTTAAATAGTTTATCATTTATATTAACATTATAGGATTCTTCTATTGGAATAATAATTTCCATGGCATCATGCCAATGAGTACCATATTCTTCGGTTTGATTATTGTACCAAAAACGCATTTTAGACTTTTTCATAAAATTGACGTTTTCAATATTGTCGATCACAGTTCTGCCTGGAAAGTCATTAAAAGGCTGCCTGTATAGTATCGGTGTTTCTCCGCTTGATTTTTCTTTCATATTTCTCATATGACAATCCCCCTTAAACTCAAATAGTAAAAAATTTATAGTGACATATGAATAATTGAATACCTTGAATATTTTATGAATTTCCCTTCTATCCTAATTTTATAAAGTTTTTAAAAAAAACAAAAGATGTATTTTAAATATTAGCAATATTAGTTAAGTTTATAGCAATATTTGAGATGAGTTTATGCAGAAAAATGCCTATCATTATTATAAACCAATTTTAAAATAAAAGAAGAGCATGCTCAGATTTAAAATGGTTTATTTATATTAAAATATTTAATCATAAAGAGGGATACAAAATGGATAGAAAAAAAGCAATCAAAAGAGCAACGGAGTTAGTAGAAAAAATGACAATTGAGGAAATGGCTTCGCAGCTTAAATTCGATGCACCTGCAATTGAAAGGCTGGGCATTCCTGAATATAACTGGTGGAATGAAGGACTGCATGGTGTAGCAAGGGCAGGTACTGCGACTGTGTTTCCGCAGGCAATCGGTTTGGGAGCAACATTTGACGAAGAATTATTAAGTCAAGTAGGCAGGGCTGTTGCTATAGAAGCAAGAGCAAAATATAATGAAGCTTCGAAACAGGGTGACAGAGATATATATAAAGGTCTGACATTGTGGTCGCCTAATGTTAATATCTTTAGAGATCCAAGATGGGGAAGAGGACATGAGACTTATGGAGAGGATCCGTATCTAAGCGGAAAGTTAGGTGTAGCATTTATCAAAGGCTTGCAAGGTGAAGATGAATATATGCTAACCGCGGCATGTGCAAAACACTTTGCAGTACATTCAGGACCGGAGGAAATGAGGCATTATTTTGATGCAGAGGCATCATTGAAGGATTTATGGGAAACTTATTTACCAGCCTTTGAAATGTGTGTAAAGGATGGGGGTGTGGAAGCAGTTATGGGAGCATACAATCGGACGAACGGTGATCCCTGCTGTGCACATCCGATGCTGATGAATGAGATTTTGAGAGGAAAGTGGGAATTTATTGGCCACTATGTTTCAGACTGTTGGGCTATCAGAGATTTCCATGAAAAACATAAGGTAACAAGCAGGCCGGAAGAATCGGTGAAATTGGCATTGGAGATGGGCTGTGATTTAAATTGCGGCTGTACGTATGAAAGAATAGTAAGTGCCTATAATGAAGGATTAGTGAAAGAGGAGACAATAAAAAAATCAGCAGTTAGATTGTTTACGACCCGGATGGTATTAGGAATGTTTGATGAGACTAAATTCGATCATATTCCATATGAGAAAGTAGAGTGTAAGGAGCATTTAGAATTAGCAGAAAGAGCAGCCTGTGAAAGTATAGTCATGTTAAAAAATGATGGAATACTGCCGCTAAATAGAGAAAAGGTAAAAAGGATTGGCGTAATCGGACCAAATGCTAACAGCCGCAGAGCACTAATCGGAAATTACTATGGTACGTCTTCAAAATATATTACCGTACTTGACGGTATTTTGGATGAGGCAGGAGAGGATATTAGAGTATTGTATTCCGAAGGCTGCCACTTATATAAGAATAGAAAGGAAGATTTAGCAAGACCGGATGATCGGCTGTCTGAGGCAGTTACGATTGCGAATCATTCGGATTTAGTTGTATTATGCTTAGGACTTGATGAGACATTAGAAGGTGAAGAAGGAGATACCGGTAATTCAGATGCGTCAGGTGATAAAATTGATTTACAATTTCCGGATTCGCAGCTTAGATTATTAGAAGCAATTGTCCGGACTAAAGTTCCATTTATTCTTTGTGTTATGGCAGGAAGTGCAATGGATTTATGTTATAGCTCAGAACATGCAAACGGAATATTACAAGCATGGTATCCCGGAGGAAGAGGCGGCAAACAAATTGCTGAAATAATTTTTGGCAAACAGCAGCCAAGTGGGAAGCTGCCAATTACAATATATAAGGATTTAGAGGGGATGGCAGAGTTTACCGATTACAGTATGAAAGGGAGAACTTATAAGTATATTGAGAAGGCGCCGTTGTATCCGTTTGGATATGGCTTAACATATGGGCAATTACAAATCAATCAAGTAAAAATGGTTAACGAAGTAAGCTACGTGGAAGCAGCAAAAGAGGGAGCGGCATTGCAGATATCGGTTAGCAATGATACCGATATAGATACTCATGAAGTGTTACAAATATATGTAAAGGTAACAGAGAGTAAAAACGAAGTGTTACATCACAAATTAGCATCATTTAAGAGAGTTGCAGTAAAATCCGGTCATAAAAAAGATGTTTTAATGAATATTCCGGCGCGGATGTTTTATACCATTAATGAAAATGGGGAAGAATGTGCAGATGGTAAAAATGCAATTATTTATATTGGTTTTGGTCAACCGGATGCAAGAACAAAAGAACTTCTCGGTAAGGAATGCTATAAAATAAATATATAATAGTTAAAGAAAAGTCTTTGTGATATTGCAAGGACTTTTCTTTTTTATAATGTTAGCAATATTTCATAAATAAATAGCAATATCTGACGAGAAAAAGTAGTGAAAAATTGATATTCTTTAAGTAAAGATTATAGTATTTAATGGAGGAAAATATGATTATTAATGAAATTAATAGTGAGAATTTTGTTAAATATGGAAGAATACTAAAGAAATATCATTTCGAAAGTTTAATCAAGGAGATGACACATGCAACAAATGTTAATGATGTCATATATGTGCCGTCCATAGACAGCTTAGAAGAGTTAGATGAAGCTAAGGAATTAGAAAAAGGTGTATTTGGCGGTCTGCCGATACAAGCAGGGTATTGCCTTGGAACAAATAAAAAGTTAAACGCTTTAGAATATCATATGTCCTCAGAAGTCAATATTGCAGTAACTGATATGATACTAATACTGGGGCTGAGACAGGATATAGAAGAAGACGGAACCTATGCGACTTCAAACGTGGAAGCCTTTTTAATACCGAAAGGAGTTGGTGTTGAACTATATTCAACAACACTTCATTATGCTCCTTGTAATGCAGAAGATAAGGGATTTAAATGTATTGTAATATTACCAAAGGGAACAAATACGGATTACCATATTGAAAAACCGGATAAGTTAGATGAGAAAATGCTGTTTGCTAAAAATAAATGGCTTTTGTCACATAAAGACGTAAATATTAAAAATAGTTTTTGCGGATTAAAAGGGGAAAATGTCACGGCAGAAGTTATGTGCATACTAAACGAAGTGGAACTTCAAACAATGGCGAATAAAATTAGACAGGGAATTATAACTTCCATTTATTATGCAAAGTCTGGTCATCCCGGCGGCTCATTGTCTGCGGCAGATATATTTACATGTTTATATTTTGATGAGATGAACATAAATCCCCAAAATAATGATTTTAGTAATCGGGATAGATTTGTATTATCAAAGGGGCATACAGCACCGGGATACTATTCAACATTGGCATACCGTGGTTTTTTTCCGATAGAGGATTTAAAAACCTTAAGGCAATTAGGCTCTTATTTACAAGGGCATCCGGATATGAAACATATACCGGGAGTCGATATGAGCAGTGGTTCGCTGGGACAAGGAATTTCAGCAGCGGTAGGGATGGCGCTGTCAGCAAAGCTGACAAACTCAGTTTACCGGGTCTATACATTGTTAGGAGACGGAGAGCTGCAAGAGGGACAGGTGTGGGAAGCGGCAATGTTTGCCGGTGCAAGGAAATTAGATAATCTTGTCGTCATTGTAGATAACAATAATTTGCAGATAGATGGTGAAATAGGAGAGATATGTTCACCCTATCCGATTTCTGATAAATTCAAAGCATTTAATTTTCATGTAATTAACGTAAATGGTCATGATTTTAAACAATTAAAAGAAGCATTTTTAGAAGCCAGGAATATAAAAGATAAACCAACAGCAATTATTGCCGGTACAGTAAAAGGAAAAGGAATTTCTTTTATGGAAAACAATGTAAATTGGCATGGTAAGGCACCTAATGATAACGAATATGAAATAGCAATGAATGAGCTTAGGAAAGAAGGTGAATTACTTTGTCAGATGTAAAAAAAATAGCAACAAGGGATAGCTATGGTAATGCTTTAGTTGATTTAGGTAAAAGTAATAATAATTTAATTGTGTTGGATGCCGATTTAGCAATGGCGACCAAGACAAGCATATTTAAAGCAAAGTTTCCTAAGAGACATGTTGACTGCGGCATTGCAGAGTGTAACATGATGGGGATTGCGGCAGGGCTTGCAGCAACAGGAAGGATACCCTTTGCAAGTACCTTTGCAATGTTTGCCGCCGGAAGGGCATTTGAACAAGTAAGAAATAGTATTGGTTATCCGAAGCTTAATGTAAAAATCGGAGCAACTCATGGGGGAATAACAGTAGGAGAGGATGGCGCGTCTCATCAGTGCAACGAAGATATTGCGTTAATGAGAACAATACCGGGGATGGTTATCATAAATCCTTCTGATGATATAGAGGCAAAAGCAGCAGTTGAAGCGGCTTATTATTACAAAGGACCTGTTTATATGAGGTTTAGCAGAATGGCGGCTCCAATCATAAATGACAATACCGGCTATCATTTTGAATTAGGCAAGGGTGTGACATTAAGAGAGGGAAATGATCTTACAATTATTGCAACCGGTTTAGAAGCCGCATTTTCACTGGAAGCTGCACAAAGGTTAGCGGGGCTGGGGATAGAGGCAAGAGTCATTAATATACATACAATCAAACCAATCGATGAGGCCGTTATTGTAAGGGCGGCCAAAGAAACAAAACAGATATTTACAGTTGAAGAGCATTCTGTTATAGGAGGATTAGGAAGTGCTGTATGTGAGGTATTATCTGAAAAATATCCGGTATCTGTACACAAAATTGGTATGGAGGATGTTTATGGAGAATCAGGTTCAGCAAAAGAACTTTTGAAAAAATATGGTCTGGATGCAGATGGAATCTATTATAAAATAGTAAATAAACTAAATATAAAAAATGTGAGGTAATGATATGAAAAATATGCCAAAAGCAAAAACAGCGATTGTAGCAGTCAGCCGTGACTGCTTTCCAATGAGCTTATCAGAAAATAGGAGAGATGCTGTTGTACAAGCTTATACAGAGAAATATGGGGAAATTTATAAATGCCCGATTTGCATTGAAAATGAATTGGATATGAGAAGGGCGCTTGCTGATATAAAGGAGGCGCAGTGTAATGCTTTAGTAGTATATCTGGGCAACTTTGGACCGGAATCCGCAGAAACTTTATTAATAAAGGAATTTGATGGACCGGCAATGGTAATTGCGGCAGCAGAAGAGGCCGGTGATAAGCTGCTGGATGACAGGGGCGACGCTTACTGTGGTATGCTGAATGCCAGCTATAATTTAAAGCTTCGTAATCTTAAAGCGTATATACCTGAATATCCGGTTGGGACAGCAGCAGAATGCGCCGAGATGATTTGGGAGTTTACAAGTATCGCGAGAACTATTATCGGTCTGAGAAATCTTAAAATAATAAGCTTTGGTCCGCGTCCGCAAGATTTCTTAGCCTGCAATGCTCCGATTAAGCAGTTATATAATTTAGGTGTTGAGATTGAAGAAAACTCTGAATTAGATTTATTAGAATCTTTTAAAAATCATGAAGGCGATAAAAGAATAGAAAAAGTTGCAAAAGATATGGCAGAGGAGTTAGGTGCAGGCAATAAAAAACCGGGGATTCTGAATAAATTAGCACAATATGAAATAACACTTCTTGATTGGGTGAAGGATCATCAGGGCAGCAGGGATTTTGTTGCCATAGCAGGAAAATGCTGGCCGGCTTTTCAAACCCAATTTGGTTTTGTTCCTTGTTATGTTAATAGCCGTCTTACTAAAATGGGAATACCGGTGTCATGTGAGGTTGATATTTACGGTGCTTTAAGTGAATTTATCGGTACGGTTATAAGTGAGGATGCTGTTACGTTATTGGATATTAACAATTCAGTGCCAAAGGATATATACGAAGAGGAAATAAAAGACAAATTTAACTACACACATAAAGATACCTTTATGGGATTCCATTGTGGAAATACACCGTCCACTAAATTATCATCTTGTGAAATGCGGAATCAAAAAATCATGGCAAGAAGTCTGCCGGAGGAAGTAACGAACGGAACATTAGAAGGAGATATCATACCGGGGGAAATAACTTTCTTTAGACTACAAAGCACAGCAGATGCAAAGCTGAGAGCATATATTGCACAGGGTGAAGTTCTTCCGGTAGCAACAAGATCGTTTGGCGCAATCGGTATCTTTGCAATTCCGGATATGGGAAGGTTTTATCGACATGTATTAATAGAAAAGAATTATCCGCATCATGGGGCAGTTGCATTTGGGCATCATGGGAAAATTTTATATGAAGTATTTAAATATATTGGAGTAATACCGGATGAGATAAACTTTAATCAGCCAAAGGGTATGATGTACTTAACTGAAAATCCATTTAATTAGGAGGAAAGCTTATGCTTTATATTGGTATTGATTTGGGAACTTCGGCAGTCAAACTTTTATTAATGGATAAAGATGGTCAAATTTTAAATAAAGTTTCTAAAGAATATAAGTTATATTTTCCAAAACCGGGCTGGTCAGAGCAAAATCCTAACGATTGGTATGAAAAAAGTATTGAGGGTATCAAGGAGTTAGTAGGGGAGTATGATAAAACCCAGATTGCCGGAATCGGTATTGGCGGACAAATGCATGGCCTTGTTATATTAGATCAAGACGATCAAGTAATCCGTCCTGCGATTTTATGGAACGACGGAAGAACTGCTGCCGAAACCGATTATTTAAATAATGAAATTGGCAGAGAAAAGATAACTTCCTATACTGCTAATATAGCATTTGCTGGCTTTACGGCTCCTAAAATACTATGGTTACAAAAAAATGAGCCAAAAAATTTTGCTGGAATAAACAAAATCATGCTGCCAAAGGACTATTTAGTTTATAGATTGTCAGGAGCCTTTTCAACAGATTATTCCGATGCCTCAGGAATGCTGTTAATGGATGTTAAGCATAAATGCTGGTCAAAGGAAATGCTTACTATATGTAATATAAAAGAAGAGATGCTCCCCCAATTACATGAGAGTTATCAAATCGTTGGTCAAGTGAAAGACGAAATTATGAGTGAATTAGGATTACAGGGGCAAATAAGTGTTGTGGCAGGTGCCGGTGACAATGCAGCGGCAGCAGTTGGTACTGGTACTGTTGGCAATCATAAGTGTAATATATCCTTGGGAACATCAGGGACAATTTTTATTACAAATCATAAATTCAGTGTCGATCATAATTATGGGCTGCATTCATTTGCCCATGCCGATGGAAAGTATCATCTTATGGGATGTATGCTGAGTGCAGCCTCATGTAATAAATGGTGGATGAATGATATTATAAGGACAAAAAATTATGAATCAGAGCAAAAAGATATTGTAGAGCTTGGTGAAAATAATGTATTTTTCTTACCATATCTGATGGGAGAACGTTCTCCGCACAATAATCCTGATGTAAGAGCAATGTTTAGCGGAATGAGTATGGATACGACAAGAGAAAATATGACGCAGGCAGTACTAGAGGGGGTTGCATTTGGATTAAGAGATTCGCTTGAGGTATCCAAAGCATTGGGAATCAATATTAAAAAAACCAATATTTGTGGTGGGGGTGCTAAAAGTTCACTCTGGAAGAAAATCATTGCAAATGTCCTAAATGTAGAAGTAAATGTAGTGGAAAATGATGAAGGCCCAGCATTAGGCGGAGCTATCTTGGCAGCAGTTGGCTGCGGTGAATATAAAGATGTAGAGACAGCGGCCAAAAATATTATAAAGCAAAAGGAAAGCATATTACCGGATGAAAACTTCGTCCGTAAATATGATGAGAAATATTTGAAATATACAATGTTATATCCTGCCATTAAGGATTTATATTGTAATTAAATTGGTATAGAGATTCTCTATATATTAGTGTGCTAATGGGTGAGGAGAGTTCCGGGCTGTAAAGTCCGGGACTCTCTGATTTTCATTTTTTTCTCGTCAGTGTGCCCCAGGAACTAAAAATTGATATGAGGTGTTTCTTTTGCTATACTTGTAAAAATAAGCAAATTGCTAGAATAATATTGTATTGCAAAAGAATTTTGACACGTAAAAATGCGTATTGTAAAAGAAGTTTGATAGACTTAAATATCTACCTATGGCAGGATGGAATCAAGGAGGAACAAAATGGAAATTGGGAAAAAGCTTAAAGCAGCAAGAGCAAATGTGGGATTAACCCAAGAGCAGGTTTCAGAAGAAATACAAGTATCAAGACAGACGATTTCAAATTGGGAAAATGAGAAATCTTTTCCGGATATAGTCAACGTGATAAAGTTAAGTGAACTCTATCATATTAGCTTGGATAAACTGTTGAAAGGAGATAATGAGATGATAAAACATTTGGATGAAAGCACCAATATTGTAAGCAGCAATAAAAAACTCTTATCAGCGATTGCCTTGAATGTAATGCTATTAATTCTTTTCATTTTTTTCAACGGCTTAATAGCTGGCAATCATTATTTAATGATAGGTAGTGTTACAATCGGAGTGATTAGCACAACCTTACTATTCTATCAGATAATACGCAAAATTTAGGAGGATATATTATGAAGTGGTATTTTATTATAATAGTATTTATTATGTTATTAGGGATGATTACACTAGCATATCAAATTTATAAATTAACAGAGCTTGATGCTAAGTGCAGAGGACTAAAGCATCCAAAATTATGGGGTCTGTTTTCACTAAGCGGAAATAACAGCAGCGGAGGACTCATATTATATCTCATTGGCAGGAGAAAATATCCAATTACAATAAACGAAGAAGAACTAGCCCAAATGGCATCCCGTAAAAAGCGGGCAGGGGTTTCACTGATATTTATGGCACTTGGGGCAATCGCTCTTTTTGCAACACTTATTCTTGAATAGATTTATTGGAAAACTCATTTCTGGGTGGCATGCATCTAGTTCTTGAGTATTTGAAAGGAAAAATATTATGTTAAGTTTATTTGTCAATAAGTTACTTAGTGGTGCCATTCAAATTATAATTTTCTCTATTGTTCCTTTTATATGGTGGTTTTTTATGGCACGAAGAAGCATATCCTTTTTTCAGTGGATAGGGTTAAAAAAGTTTGGGAAATGGGATAAAAAGATATGGTATTTTGTAATTATTGTTGTAGCTGGTTTTATGGGTGTTTCGGTATTCATACTTTCAATGTTAAAAGGTGTGGAAACAGCAACGTCAGAGTTTTCAGGAATGGGAGTTCGAGCGTTACCGGCTGCTTTTGTTTATGCTTTTTTTAATACGGCACTTTCAGAAGAAATCTTATTCAGAGGTTTTCTGCTGAAGCGTTTATCAAACAAGTTTGGTTTTAGTGCGGCTAATATCATACAAAGTCTTTTGTTTGGTCTGTTGCACGGGGTTATGTTTATTTCACTTGTGGGTACTTTCAAAGCATTTCTTGTCCTTGTATTTACAGGAGCAATAGGGTGGTGTATCGGATATGCGAACGAGCAAAAAGCCAATGGGTCAATTTTACCCAGTTGGACCATACATGGCATAGCAAATATGTTTTCGGCAGTCGTTTCAATATTTTCTATCATATAATTGGACCTATAGTCAATATATTGTATAAATAATAGAAAATTATTGAGGTTTATTTATGAGGCGAAGGGTAATATTAGAGCCGGAAGCAGTAGAAGTTTGTAATCAAAGTGCAATTCCACCACGGATATATCAGCTGCCGCCGGAAGAAGGGCGTGAGATACTGGAAAGGGCACAGGATTCTCCTGTATTTAAATATCCGGCTCAAATAGATACGATGATGTTTCAGACTGGAGACTGGGGAAAAATTCCCCTTTATGTAGTAAAGCCGGAGGGCAGATGTACAGAAAATGTGATTTTTTATATTCATGGTGCAGGCTGGGTGTTTGGAAGCTTTCACACGCATGAAAAGCTAGTCAGAGAGTTAGCGGCAAGAACAGGTTGTATTGTTGTATTTCCGGAATACAGTCGTTCTCCGGAAGCACGGTATCCGGCTGCAATAGAGCAGTGTTATAGTGTGCTTTGCAAGTTGGAGGAAATATTGCTGCACATGGGCAAAAAGATGAATTGCAGAACGCTGACAGTAGCGGGAGACAGTGTAGGTGGAAACATGACAATTGCAATGGCACTACTCTCCAAATATAGAAATGGACCAAAGATTCATAAGCAGCTGCTATATTACCCAGTGACAAATGCGTGCTTTAATACTGAGTCCTATTGTAAATTTGCATCAGATTATTATTTATATCGTGATGGAATGATTTGGTTTTGGAATCAATATACAACTTCAAATAGGGATAGATGCCAAATTACAGCTTCTCCGCTGCGCGCCGGTATCGAGCAGCTTCAAAATCTTCCGGAGGCGATGGTTTTGAATGGTGAGGCAGATGTACTAAGAGATGAAGGCGAAGCATTTGCCGAAAAGCTGCGTCTTGCCTGTATTCCGGTTACAGCACTTCGTTTTCAGGCTATTATTCATGATTTTGTTATGCTCAATTCACTTGATCAGACAAGAGCATGCAGAGCCGCCATGGATGTGTCGACGGAGTGGATTAAGAAAAAGAATGAAAAAGAAATTTAAATAAAGCCGCGATAAGAATTGGATTTTGATATGAAGTAAATCAATTCTTGTCAGCGGCTTAGTTTCTGATTGTATAAATTACAAATAAAATGAATTTAGAGCTGCTGCACCAAAAAGGCAGTTGTCTGTGGTGGAATACTCGCTGTTTGGAAGTTAGCATGAGTTATCCTTACCATTTGTCCGGGGTGAATAAAACGAAGACTGATTGGAATTCCATTCCGATTAAGAATAACAGTAGTATTCGTGATAACAAATTTCGTTTGCCGGTTTATATTATGTGCATTTCCGGTATATAGATAACCATTATTGAAATCAACCATAGCGACTCTGTCGGTTGTAACATTTGACGGGGGCTGTACTTGTCTTCTTGCCGCAATTAAAAAAGCATTGGATTGCGGCGGATTGCTTCTTGTCATAATTGGTGAAAATACACTATCAATCCACATCCCCTCGCGGATGTCACATAGACACATCGGCATACCCAGTGTATTTGTAATAACAGTATTTCTACCTATATTTAGTCTGAGAAGCTCAATGGAAACCATGCCGTTTTGTCTGGGGACTGCATGAGAAATCAGCAAAAAACCAGTATTTCGACTTGTAGAAGACACTTCTTCTACAAGAGCATTATTGACGCGCATGATATTGCCGCTTTGTGATATTGTTCCTCTGCCATCAGCAATATTATTAATCATAATTAACCTCTTAATAGTATTTATGCTTATATAATATGCTTGCTCTTTATAATGTTTCTAAAAGTAGTAATATATGCTGATGTTATTACTTTAAGGCAATATAAATGCAAATATCTCCGTTTTCCCAGTTGTTGTCTAAATATTCCTCAAAATCACCGGTATAGCTTCTGTCTAGGTCCATTTTCCAAATAGCCTGCCATGCTTCTGCCACAGCTTTTTGCATATGTCCACGGAAAGAAAATTTGGCATATTTTCCGGCAGGAATTATTTTTGTTGTCATATCACTATTTGCTGATTCCGACACTTCAGCTCCGGCAGTTACCATATAGGAATCTCCGCTGTAATCGGAATAAAGTCCAATGACAAAATCGTTTACTTTGTTTTTAATTTGATTTTTAACACCGTCATAGCATAATTCGGTCCAAAGTTTCGTGATTTTTTCACCCATCCTAGGATCTGAATTACTTGTACCTGCACTTAGCCCGACAACAATTTTCTCTTCAAGATTCACAATTTCATAATTCATAATAAGATACCTCCATATATTTGATATCGCTATTATAAGTCATGTAATATGCCAACAGTATGTCATATTAATAATAATTACGTAATATTTTCAACAATTCTTTCTGTACATATTCACTGATTTCGACAGGCTCCAGCACTTGACAATGATGTCCAAATGATGCTATATACGAAAAAATCCATTCACCCTTTGGATATATAGTTTCAACGATAAAGCTGCCATCCTCATCAAGAGTGTAGGAATCAAATTCATCATATACCCGAAAGGCTATTTCGGATGAAAGTTTTAATTTTAGATTGACATATTCTTCTTTTTCAAAGGCCCTGTTATTTTGAAAAATCGGGCCCAAAACTTTGCGCTCAACCTCTTCGGTTGTAATGGCAAGGTCTTTGATACGGCTTAATTTAAAAAAGCGATAATCCTGACGCATATGACAAAAGGCATACAAATAACGAGACATTCCTTTAAAACAAAGTCTCAGTGGTTCAACCTTTCTTTTTGTTCTTTCGCCTTTTTGGCTTGCATATGTAAAGGTTACTATTTTCTTGGAAAGTATGGCTGATCTTAATATATTAAAAGTTTCTGCTTCCTTCTCAGAATTGTACCAATTAGAAAAATCAACCTCTATCCAATCAGTATTTCCATCCCCAAATAGATTGCTTAATTTTTTAACGGCAGAATTGGTCTCATTAAAATTAATGGCATTTACAGCCCGCAGGGAAGAGAGGATATCTGATTTTTCCGAATCGGTCAGAAGAGCCTTATTTAATACAAAATCATCCATAATGGATATTCCGCCGCCTTTGCCTGCGGACATATAGACAGGTATACCGGCCATGGACAAAGTCTCAATATCACGATATATGGTTCGCGTGGAAACTTCAAATCGCTCGGCAAGCTCCTTGGCAGTCATTGTTTTTTTATGAAGCAGAATATATACAATTTCAAACAGTCGGTTAATTTTCATAGGTATCCTCATTCTATTTTGATTTGGTAAATAGTTAAATTTATTATACTTAATTTGGTGCGGTAAAACAATAAAAAGTAACAAAGATTTATTTTTCTATGTACGCATTTATGCTATAATAAACTAATTGCTTGTAAAAAAGAGAAGGGAAATATGGGAGATGAGAAATAATATTGACAAAATGAAGCGGAATATGGAAAAGGTTTTGGTTGGAAAGCCAGACGTAATTAACAGGGTATTAATTTCACTGCTTGCAAAGGGTCATGTTTTATTAGAGGACGTACCGGGAGTTGGAAAAACTACACTTGCCGTGGCACTTGCGAATACTGTCGGATGCAGCTTCAATAGAATTCAGTTTACACCGGATACGCTTCCGAGTGATATTACAGGAACTTCTATTTATAATATGCATACGGGAAAATTTGAATTTATAAAGGGTGCGGTCATGAATAATATAGTGCTTGCAGATGAGATTAACAGAACATCTCCAAAGACTCAGGCAAGCTTATTAGAGGCAATGGAAGAAGGACAGGTTACCGTAGACGGAAAGACGCATGAAATTCCTAAGCCGTTTATGATTATTGCAACTCAGAACCCAATAGAATATATGGGAACATATCGATTGCCGGAAGCGCAGATGGATCGTTTTTTTATGAGACTTTCGATTGGATATCCAAAAGAAGAGGAAGAAAAGGAGATGATACACCGCTTTTTATCCTCGGCTAAGTGGAAAGAAATTCTACCGGTTGTTACAGAGGAAGAAGTTCTAAAAATGCAGGAGGAAGTTTCCCAAATACAAGTACATAAAGATTTAATTCAATATATTGTTACGATTATCAAAAGGACAAGAGAAAGTTCTGACTTGGTTCTTGGTGCAAGTCCCAGAGCAATGCTTTGTCTGACTCGGGGGGCTCAGGCGGCAGCATATATGAGCGGAAGAGATTTTGTCATACCGGAGGACATCTTACTTGTTGTCAAGCCAATACTAACGCACAGATTAATGATATCTTCCGAAGCACTATTAAACAAACAAACGGTAGAAGGAATTTTAACGGGTATCTTAAACAAGATAAAGACTCCTGTTTTTTAAAGTGAGGATTTAATTATGTGGAAAAACAGGGTACTTGCAGCAGCCTTTATCATAGCGAGTGGAATCTTAGTCAGCAATTATGGTGGCACTATTTCATATGCACTTTTTTACTTTTCTTTATGTATTCCGGTATTGGCATTATGTTATTCTAATTTTGTTTTTTTAACATTTAAAGTGTATCAATATACGCAAAATAAAAAGATTGTAAAAGGTGAAACGACAGAATATGGTTTTCATTTAGCGAATGAAGGATTTATATTATTTGAAAGTATAAAAGTTAATTTTTTTCATGATCATTCTAAAATATTCCAACTCGATGAAAAGAAAGAATATTGCTTATTTCCAAAACAGAAGATAGATGTAAAAACAAGAATTTCATGTGATTATAGAGGAGAATATAATGTTGGTGTAAAATCCGTGGAAATTATTGATTTTTTATATTTATTTCGCACGACTTATAAAATTAAAGAGAAGTTATCAATTCAGGTTTTGCCAAGAATTATAGAAATAGATACGTTTCCGCTCATGTTTCCGGATTCCGATTATAAAATCCACTTCTTTCCTAAGAGTGGTGATGATGAGCCTGATATGGAAGTCAGAAATTATGTCAGGGGCGATAGTATAAAAAGGATTCATTGGAAAGCTTCAGCAAAGAGAAATGAGTGGATGACAAGAAAATATATCCAGATTCCGGAGCCGGAGGTTCAGATATATACTGAATTTACTCCAGTCCTTGGAAGCGAAAGTCAAAAAATTATTGTAGAAGATAAAATACTTGAAATTATGATTGCAATAGTGAACTTTTATTGTGTTAAGGGCATGACATGCAGCTTGAATTATATGCAGGCCCAAACGATATCTGAGAAAATTTCGAATTTGAGGGAGTTTCAAAGATTTTATGAAAGTACTTTTTCTCTTAACTTTCGTGCCGATGTATCAGCAGGAGAATTGCTTGACAGTAAAAAAGGTATGTATACAGATAATTCAATCCTTGTCATTACCCATAGTTTAACGAGTCAATTATATCAAAGCCTTGCCCATCTAAAAGATATGGGGCAGGATGTTGCAATTATTTATGTCTATTATTTGATGGAAGAAAGAAATGAAGATATTTTAAGACTGATTAAAAAAACAGAAATTCGTATTTTAGAAATTGCAATGGACGAAGAAGTAAAGGAGCGTTTAACGGCGCATAGTTAGGAGAAGATTATGATTCAGTGGTTAGAAAGTAAAAAATTGAGACAATTGTATCATGGTTTCCTTAGTGTTTTGGCATCGGCAGGCTTTGTGTATGCGTGTAATACGTATTTTAAGCTGGAAATTAATCTGTTCATTATATTATTTTTGTGTATTATTTTTACATCAGGAATTTTATTGTTTCAAACTTCTAAAAACAAATCTTTTATGTTCGTTATGATTGTTATAGTGACGGCGGTATTTTTTATGATAGGCAAGCTGAAAGGTTTTTCGTATAGCAATCAAATAAACAAAGTGTACCAATGGTTTTTAGACTATTTAAATAAAATTGAAGAAATAAACTCTTTCTATTGCTTGCTTGTAATTGCAGTGCTTTGTCTGATTGCAAGTATTGGGTTTTATTTATTAAGCTTAAATATGAAAACAAGAGCTTTTACGGTTTTGTTTTTTGGCTTTATTTTAATAAGAACTGTTTTTTTAGAAATAACTGTTCCCAAATTAACCGCAGGTATTTTCTTATTATATTTTGGTTCGGTTATGACAGAACTGTCACATCATTATTGTAATCAAAATAAGGGGGAAGAGTATCGTAATGCGGCAATACTATTAGTTCCAATTGTTGTTATATTTGCATTGATTGCTGCCGTATTTCCAGCTTCAAAGGAACCGATAGAATGGAAGGGTGTAAAAGCTGCAGCGGCGGAAGTTTATAGCTTTTTTGAGGAGTTTTCCTATTGGATACAGCATAATGGTGAGGATGATTTATACTCTTTAAAAAGCCTTGGCTTTGAAGAAGGTGATGGCGGACTGGGGGGAGATGTTGACGAAACTATGTTCTTTATTAAGCAAAGTAAAAAAAATAAAGAACCGGTTTATATAAGAGGAGCTGTAAAGGATTTATATTCAGGAAGAAAGTGGATATATAGTGATGAGGATTTTGTGAAAGATAGTGATTATAGCATGGATTTAATGGAACGGATCTATTATTTGTATTTGAGTGAATGTAAAGCAGTAGAAAACATCGATTTATGCAGCAGTCTGAATTTAACCGTTACTTTTGACGGATTCAGAACAAAAACAATATTTTATCCGGTAAACAGCCGTTATATAAGATTAAAAGCGACAGATGGGGAACATGAGTTTTCTAATGGAAATTATTTATTTAAAAAATCTATAAAAAGAAATACTGAATATGATGTTAACTTTTTAGAGTGGAATATAAATCATCCGGCATTACAGGAATATTTACGGTCTGAAGACCGAGAGGAAGTAAATGATAAAACGTTAAATCCTGATGTATGGGAAGCGAATGAGATTGAAACATTATTTAAGCAATACTTTCAAACATCACATATCCAGAAAAAATATTTCTCTACCGAATTTGCTGATAAAATAAAAAACAGGCAAGAAAATATTGAAAAACAGTACTTGGATTTGCCGGAAAATTTACCTAAGCGGATTTATGAGCTTGCGGCCCAAGTAACAAAGGACTGCCAAAACGATTATGATAAGCTGCTTGCGATTCAAGCATATTTGCGGCAGTATCCTTATACACTAAACCCAGGTGGTGTACCAAAGGATAAGGATTTTGTGGATTATTTTTTATTTGATGGACAGAAAGGGTATTGTACATATTTCGCTTCCGCCATGGCAGTCATGAGCCGCTGTATTGGGATTCCTTCCCGATATGTAGAAGGCTTTTTAATAAAACCGGACAGTAAAGGGAACTATGCAGTTTTAGGCAGCAATGCACATTCGTGGACAGAGGTATATCTAAACGGGTTTGGCTGGATTGTTATGGAGGCGACACCGGGGTACGGAGGCAGTCATGGCAACTGGTCGACACAAACTAATATCGAGGGTGCAAATGGACAGACTTATGATACAACACCACAAATAAATGTACAGCCAATTGATTCTACCGATGTTACAGGAGAAGAGACAGAAAGAAAAAGTCCGGCATGGGCGGTTAATGCAGCAGTAATTGCATTGTTAGGTGGTGTCTTGATTGGTTTTTCTGTTTTTATCTTTAAGATAGAACGTAGAAAAAGAAAATATAGTAAGTCAGATGTCAGAGAAAGAATTAGAATGGATATGAAGGAACTGCTTTTTTACTTGCTTGCTTTACACTATCATTTTAAGCAAAATGAAACAGTTACAACTATGATCAGCCAAGTAAAAGGCTTAGAAAGAGAGACAAAAATAGCTTTTACAGACTGCTTTTCTGTATTTATGAAAGCGCGGTATTCTGATTTTGAAATAAGCGAAAAAGAGAGCCTCCTTGTATCACAAGTTCTAAAACAGACAAGGCAGTATGTTATTCAGAATGAAAGTCGGATTCGGACAATGGTTAGACGAATGCAGTGGGTATTGCAAAACTAGATGGGAAGGAAATATACATGCGTAAATTTTATTTGGATAATTTAAGGATATTTATGATTATGCTTTTATTCCCGGTACATACATTTATGGTCTACAATGATTTTGGCACTAAGTTTTATGTCTGGCCGGGAGGTAACAGGTTGCTTAGTACTTTCATCGTCATTGTAAATCCTTGGTTTATGCCGATTTTGTTTGTGATAGCCGGGATGTGTGCGAGATATGCACTTGAAAAACGAACTCAAAGGGAGTTCATAGCTGAACGGGTAAAGAAATTGCTCATTCCATTTATTGCCGGACTTATTTTTCTCGTTCCGATTCAGACACTTTATGCCAGAAAGTTTTTCTTTTCTTATGAAGGAAGCTTTTTAGAAAATCTTTTATATTTCTTCACTCATTTGACGGATTTTAGTGGATATGATGGCGGCTTTTCGCCGGGCCATTTGTGGTTTATATTGTTTTTGTTCCTTGTCTCTACTTTTAGCCTTGTTATTACAAGAAAAATTGCATATAAAAAAGTTAGCAGGCATATTGAGAAGTTTCCCAATATTGTGATTTGTGGAATGTTTTTGCTAGTGTGGGGAATGTATTTTATTGGTAATTTCGGCGGTTTTAGTCTCGGGAAAAACCTTGTACTATATCTTCTGGGATATTATGTTTTAAGTAATGACGAGATTATAAAGAAACTGGAAAAATCTAAAATAATAATTTATATTGTTTTCTTTATAGCAGAGGCAGTATTAGTAGCTGCGTATTTTAAATTTTCTTATTATGGTGATTTGCTTGTAAATTTTGTTGGATGGATGGGCATTTTAAGTCTTTTACTGATGGGAAGAAAATATTTGAATTTTCAAAATAAAGTAACAAAATATTTAAATTCAGCATCGTATCCCATCTATATTTTTCATCAGTCAATTCTTGTTGCACTTGCTTATTTTATTGTACAAGCTGTGAATATTGTTTTTCTTCAAGTTATTTTAATTATGTGCGGCAGTATCTTACTGACATTTTTATGCTATGAAATTGTGAAAAGAATCCCTGGAGTCAGGACCTTGGCAGGGATAAAGTAAGGTGTTTTTCATGGTGTTTTTGATGAATATAAGAAATCAGTTCAAGCTCGGTTTCTGCTTCACCGAGAAAAGGATACTTCTTTATTGCGTTATCGAAATAATAAAGATACCTATTTGCAGCAGGCTCGTTATTATTTACGAGGAGCTCGTAAGCATATAGCAGTCGGTATGAACTAGGAGCCAAAGAAGAATTATTTAATAAATGATTCATATTATTTTTAATATATAAGTGTATATTAGTTGTGTAAGTTCCCGCGATGATATCTATGAAAGCCAGTTCCATTTTAATAATTAAAATTATATTCTGACTCAGTGCATTAGATTGACTAAGTATATAGGAACCTATTTCACCAGCCTCTTTAAAATTAAATTCATCTATCATACGGTTAAGTGTGAATACAGAATTAACAGCCTCAACAGTATTATTTAAATTGTTGCCTTGAGGAATAGAAAACCATTCAGGCGGCATATTTTTATATCTTACACCATTTAATGCTTGGTAGTAAATTTGCAAATAAATCCACATGCTATAATCAAATTTATTTTTCTTGTTTATAAATAAAAGAATAAATCCCAAAAAAACAAAAAGAAAATTAGAAACAGTAAGACCCCAAAAAAACATCCCGGTATAATATTTACCGAAGTTTATTAAATGTAAAAATAAAAAGAATATTGAAAATATTAAATTAGCGATATATCCGCTATATTGTAAACAAAAATTTAGTTTAGGTCGATTGAACGGAGCAGGAGGGACTGAAAAGGTTATGTAGGGTAGTACTTTTGGAGAAACTATTTTAAAGTAAAATTTACCGTTTTTCTTAATAAGTAATAATTTATAAAAGCGAATATAAGAAAATTCATATCCACTTAAAAGTTTAAAAATAAGCGTTCCTATTTCTGTAATATATAAACTTATTTCCAATGATAAAACCATGAAAATACAAGTTATAAATGAAAATTTATATCTTGTTTCCATTATATAAAAACAAAATAAAAAAATTGTAATAATTAATATATACATTAAAATTTTTTCTTTTTTTTGACGCATTTTAATAATCCCCTATTCATCCAAAAATATTTATAATTATAACACAGATAAATATAATTATGAATAATAATAAAAGAAAAAGTAATGATAATTAAAATGAAGGTATTGAGTGTAGAATTTATTTGAATTATAATAGAAGCATATTTTAATAAATTTAAGCAGCAGAACGGAGGTAGTATGAAAAAGTCAATTCATGTAGTAAGTTTAATGGTGTTAGCAATAACATTTTTATTAGTGGGATGTCAGAATCAAAAGGCGAAGGAGGATCAGTTTACCGGTTCTGCCCAGGAGGTGCATGCCGAGATTATGAAGGAATCCGGTTTAGAGCTTGGGATGACCTTTGATGATCCGGTTACAGAAGAAACTTGTACAAGCTATCTTGGTCTGACAGCAGAGGAGTTTAATGAATTCGTTACGGATGCATTTGCTTCCAATGCTGCGATGACAACAACACCGCATTTAACAGCAGTTATTAAATGTAAGGATTTTAATGCAGCAGTCAAAGTAAAAGAATTAATCGCAACTGGTTTTGACTCGGGACGCTGGATTTGTGTCATGCCTGATGAAAGCTTTGTCGTAGAAAGCGGAAGCTATGTTTTTTTAGTATCTACGATTAAAGATAATGTGGAGCCTCTTAAAAAAGGATTTACAACTGCTGCAAAAGATACGGCAGGGGAATTTAATGAATTTTATTCTGGGAATAAATAAAGAGTAACTTAGAAGGGGCAGGTGCGAACTGTGTTATTTTCAAGTATTACATTTTTATATTATTTTCTTCCGCTTGTTCTTTTTTTCTACTTTATCACCCCCTTTAAAGGGAAGAATTATGTTTTGTTAATTGCCAGCATTATATTCTATGCGTGGGGAGAGCCGCGCTATATTTTGCTGATACTTTCATCAATTGTTGTGGCATGGGGCTTTGGATTTCTCATTGATAAGTATCGCAGTGTCTCACGTTCAAAGGCGGCTTTCATTGGCTCGGTGGCAGTATGCATTGGTCTGTTATGCCTGTTTAAGTATGCCGATTTTTTTTTAGAGAATCTAAACAAAATGATGCCTGGGGGGGTGCAGCTGCCTTTGCTTCGGCTTGTGCTGCCGATTGGAATCAGCTTTTACACATTTCAGATTTTAAGCTATACGATAGACCTTTATCGGGGAAGCATTAAGCTGCAAAAAAACTTATTTGACTTTGCATGTTATGTCATACTGTTTCCTCAGTTGATTGCCGGGCCGATTGTAAGATATTCTGATGTTGAAAAAGAACTGAAATGCCGCAGTCATACGATGCAACAGTTCTCGGAGGGGGCATTTCGATTTATCATTGGATTGTCCAAAAAAGTGTTACTGGCCAACGTAATCGGAGAATTAGGTCAATTTTATAAGGAAGGTTTAGAAAACAGTGTATTGTTTGTATGGCTTTATGGAATAAGCTTTACATTACAGATTTATTTTGATTTTTCCGGATATAGTGACATGGCAATCGGACTAGGAAAAATATTTGGCTTTCATTTTCCGGAAAATTTTAATTATCCGTATATTTCAAAGAGTGTAACTGAATTTTGGCGGCGGTGGCATATGACACTTGGCTCATGGTTTCGGGATTATGTATATATCCCAATGGGCGGAAATAGAAAAGGTATGTTAAAACATATTATTAATATAATTTTCGTGTGGTTCTTAACCGGCTTTTGGCATGGGGCAGGATGGAACTTTATTTTCTGGGGACTGTACTTTGCGTTATGGCTGTTACTTGAGAAGTATGTTTTTAATGATATTATGAACAAGGTACCGGCAATTTTTCGGCATATCGGTATTTTGTTGATTTTAATCATTGGATGGATATTCTTTGATGCTGACAGCATTGCACTGGCGGTTAGGCGAATTGGGTATTTAGTAGGAATAGGAACGGACGGTATTGTAGGAACGTGGTCGGTTTATTACTTGAAAAGCTATCTAGTGCCAATTTTGATTGCTATTATTGCAGCAACTCCTTATCCTAAGAGACTAATAGAATATTTGCAGCTTAGCAGTAAGGGAAGAGTTACTAAAGCTGTGGCAAGACCACTTGGCATATTTTTACTGCTTAGTGTGATTACGGCATATTTAATTGATGGCTCTTTTAATCCGTTTATATATTTTCGATTTTAAGGAAAATAAAGTATGAATAAAAATAGAAGTACTAATAAAATAATAGAAAGCAGTAGTAAAGTAAAAAGGACGGAAAAAATTTGCGCATATATAAGCGGCATTCTCTTCCTTTTTTTATTATGCGCAGGATTTATGGCAAATTTATATTACAAGGCACCTGAAGTTTCCTTGAGTGAGAGAAGAGTTTTGAAGAGCTTTCCGGATTTTTTAGTTGAGACAGGAGCAGGAAGAAGAAAAAGGAATGAAAAGTTTGCCGTTGAATTTGAAGAGTATGCTTTGGATAACTTTGTTGGAAGAGATTTTTTTAGAAGAATAAAGGCTTATGCTGCCTATGATTTTTTTAGACAAAAGGATAATCATGGAATATATGTCAGCAATGGAAATGCTTACAAATTGCTAAAGATAAATGAACGTTCCATTGCTCAGTCTGCTGAGAAAATAAAAAAGATGCGAAATTTACTGCCGGATCATTTAAATGTTTATTATTCTGTAATCCCGGATAAAGGGGCCTATGTAAATACGAACCAAGGATATCCGAGGGTAGATTACGAAACGATAGAACGTATTTTAGCGGATAAAATGCCGGATTTTCAATATATTGATTTAAGAGAGGTATTAAAGGCAGAAAGCTTTTATATAACCGATATACACTGGAAACAAGAGAAGCTTGGTGATGTTTTGAGGCAATTATCCAAGGCAATGAACTTTGAAGAAATATCTATGGGAGATGTAAACAAACAGGTTTTTGATAACTTTTATGGAGTATATTATGGCCAGTCTGCGCTTCCCCTTTCTTCAGAAAAACTCATTTGTCTTCAAACAAGCGGCTTGTCAAATAGTAAGGTAAGTTATTTTAATACTAAAACGATGCAGATGGAAGAGGGAGAAATGTATGATGAATTGCTGTTTGATGGAACGGATCCATATGATGTTTATTTAAGAGGGCCGCAGCCGCTTATAATTATTGAAAATCCGGATGCGGCAACAGAGAAAGAACTTTTTCTGTTCAGGGATTCCTTTTCAAGCAGCTTAGCACCGTTATTAACCGGTTCCTATAAGAAAATAACCTTAATTGACTTAAGATATTTGGCGGGTCCGGTTGTGGAAGAACTTGTGAATGTGAAAGAAAATTCGGATGTTTTATTTTTATATAGTGTGCAAATTTTAAATGACAGTTCACTTTTTCTGATAAATTGAAGATAAAAGTACTGTTATGGAAAAACTTGACAAATAATAAAAATAATAATATAGTATTAGTTAGAACACCTATACATTTGGCAGAATTGTAGAAATTAGGGTATGTTTAGATAACAGGTATAGAGGGTGTCTATTTCTATCATGTGAATAGTTTTTCACTTTATTATTCTACCATTTCGGTATAAGTCTCAAAGGAAAAATTTATTTATTTTTTGGCTGCTGGTTTTTATATATGACTTAAATTAGAAGTATATTAAAAAGTAGTACGATAAAAGTGTTTAAAAAAGTCGAAAGGAGTATACTTTTTGGTGCTGTTGGCGAGTAGAAATTGACTGCTTTTTGGGGACATTGTTTTTAACACTTGGAAATGCATAAGGTGGGGAAAGTTTGTTTGATATTTGTGTTAAAAGCAATGTAGCAGCACCTGGTATATGAATATAAAGTAACACATATTTTATTATTTTAAAGCTGTGGGGGCAGTGATGTGTGTACAAAATTAAGTCTTAATTAATTAAGACGGTTTGATTGCAGGAAACTATAGATGGGGTTATAGTTTCCTGCAATTTTATATGATAGGTTTGTATGTTTCTTGTTACAATCTAAGCATGCGGTATCCAATACCGATATGTGTCTGAATATATTGTGGCACAGATGGGTCTTTTTCGATTTTTTTACGAAGTGTTGCCATAAAAACACGCAGGGAAGCAACATCAGTATCCCATGTAGTTCCCCATATTTCTTTTGTTATAAAAGTATGTGTCAGAACCTTTCCAACATTTCGGGCCAGAAGGCAGATAAGCTTAAACTCAATTGGTGTGAGATGTGATTCTTCATCATTTAAATAAACGCAGCCTGCTGCATAATCAATTTTTAAGTCTCCATTTATAAAGACAGCCTGCTGGATTTCCAAACCATTTTGCATAAAGCTTAGGCGGCGCACAGTGCCCCGCAGTCTGGCGAGCAGCTCCTCAACGGAAAACGGTTTTGTTAGATAGTCATCGGCTCCTGCATCTAATGCTTCAATTTTATCAATGTCTTCACTGCGGGCACTGATTACAATAATCGGCATATTCGACCAGGTTCTGATTTTTTTGATTACTTCAATGCCGTCAATATCGGGAAGCCCAAGGTCTAGTAATACGATTTCAGGATTATGAGAAGCAGCCGCAAGAATGGCAGCTTCACCGGTTGGCGCCGCTTGAAAACGATAATCATTTGTCTCTAATGTTGTCGTAATTAGGTTGCGGACAGCGGTGTCATCCTCCACAACTAATACAAAGTGCTTATTCATAAATTTTAACCTCCTTAGCAGGTAATGTAAAACGAAAAATAGTCCCACAGGGCTTGTTATCACAGACTGATATTTCACCACCATGAGCGTTGACGATGGATTTGCATAGTGCGAGTCCAAGACCAAGCCCCCTTCGGCTGTCAGTCGTTTTTGTTGAAGCCGTATAGAATAGTTCAAAGATATGTGGCTTGGCTTCCTTTTGGATTCCGGGTCCGTTATCGGCAACTTCAATGACGGCAAAGTCTTCCTGCTTACTCGATGTAATAATAATGGAAGAGCCTTTCGGTGTATATTTAATTGCATTGTCTATAAGGTTAATTAAGACTTGCACAATCAGGCGGGCATCCATCTTTGCCAATAAATACTCATCAGGCTCGTGGACTGTAATTTGATAGTCCTCACTCTTTCGGCGGATATGATGCAGTGATTCGCGAATAACTTCATCGATAAGCTCAGCAGTGAACGTTAAATTCATTGTTCCATCTTCAATCCTTGTAACGGAGAGAAGGTTTTCCACAAGGTTGATCAGCCATAGTGAATCCTCATAGATATCAGAGTATAACGCTTTTTTCTTTGAGGAACTAAGAGCATCTTCATTTGATAAAAGTACTCCTGCATTTCCGGATATGGAAGTAAGCGGAGTTCTAAGATCATGCGAAATAGAACGCAGAAGATTTGAACGGAGCTGTTCGTTTTTAGCGAGAATAGCCGCCTGTTCCTTTTCCTGAGCAACCTGCTCGTTTTCAAGCGCCAGTGCACATTCACCTAAGATTGAGAGGACAATGCTGTTTTCAAAGGATTCAAGCGGGGTATGTTCAAGCACAATACCGACAACACCATATACATTATTATTTACCCGAATGGCTAAATAAAGGCATTTTGAATTTGAAAGGGTATCTGTTGTTGCACCTGCATGTTTATTATTTTTAAATACCCAGGCAGCAACTGCCTGCTCATTAACAGTTATATAGTCTTCGTTCGATTCGTGGTCCGGCGTTGGAAAAATACAAGGTTTTGCTAAGTGATCTTTTTGGGCAGTATAAAAAATAATATCTTTATCAAGAAGTTTGACTAACTGTCTTGCTGTAACCAAAATAATTTCGTCTTTATCCTTCGCTTGCTGCAAGAGCTGATTCGTATCAAGCAGCACCTTAGTACGGTAAGCAGTCTGTGCGGACTGTTTTGCATGCTGTTTTAGCTTTACGGCAAGAGTACCTGTAATAAATGCAGAAAGAAACATCGTTAAAAAGGTTGCCGGATAACCGGATTCGTAAGAACGGAAGCTAAACCTAATTCCGGTAAACAAGTAATTAAAAATCAGCACACTTACGATAGATGAAATTAAAGCATAAAAACGTTGTGTTGTTATAAGTGCAGTAAAGAGAACACCTAAAATATAAACAGTCATAATATTAGCTTCACTGAATCCAAACTGAAAGAAGAGGAAACCAATCATAGTAGCGGCTAATAAAATAAGAATACTTTTTAGGACATCCATTGGTACAAATTGCTCTTTTTTAAACTTTTTCTTTTTTTCTTTATATAAGGAAGTTTCTGTATCGGGAATAATATAAACATCTAAATTTGGGGCATAATCAGTTAATCGCTCCGTCAAAGAGGGTTTACTGAAAAAATATTTTCTTTTTACATTATTTCTTCCGACGACTATTTTGGAAGCGCCGGAGAGCCGGGCAAATTCAGCAATCTGAAAAGCGGCATCCTCACCATAAGTTGTTTCAACCGTAGCGCCAAGCTGCTCGGCAAGGTGGATATTGGAACGAAGTCTTTTTTTATTTTCTTTACTCATAGAAGAAAATTCGGGTGTTTCAACAAACAAAGCGGTAAAGGTTCCTTTAAAAGCATGCGCCATTCTTGCTGCAGTGCGGATAATCTTTGGGTTGGTCGGGGAGGATGAGAGGCAGACAAGTATGTGTTCATCCGTGAAATACTCGCTGCTGCCTTTTAGTCTTGCCATCTCGGAAATCTTATTTACACGATTAGCGCATCTTCTAAGGGCAATCTCACGCAGTGCAATTAAGTTTTCAATGCTAAAAAAATTAGCAAGAGCTTTTAGAGCTTCTGTTTTATAAATTTTTCCGGCAGTTAATCGTTCTATTAATTCTTGCGGTTCTATATCAACAAGTTCAACCTGAGTCGCATAATCGAAAACTTTATCCGGGATTCTTTCTTGAACTATTACGCCCGTAATAGAAGTTACCATATCATTGAGGCTTTCAATATGCTGGACATTTACCGTTGTATAAACATTAATACCGGTTTTTAATAATTCCTCGACATCTTGATAACGTTTTGCATGGCGGCATCCTTTGGCATTTGTATGAGCAAGCTCATCAATAATGACTAATTGAGGATTTCGTTTTAGTACAGCATCTAAATCTAACTCGCAAGGCGTTTGCGGAAGCTGTTCCAAACCATTAAGAAGAGCAGCGGTCTGCGGTCTTTCGTGAGTTTCCACATAACCGGCAATCACATCAATGCCATGACGTTTTGCAGTATGAGCGGCTTTTAACATAGAGTATGTTTTACCGACTCCGGCAGCATATCCAAAAAATATTTTAAGTTGTCCCCGCTTTTTGTCAGCATTATTATCTTGATTTAAATAAATATCCGCCACTTTATCACCTCCTGAATAAAAAATGATACCTTATTATAAGTCAAATATATAAATATTAACATTAAGACTTTGTAAAGATAAGTGAAACATTAACAAATCACTAACTTTAATATTAGTGTAAATGAGAGTGGATAGAATTGTAAATAGAAAAAAGTAAAGAAAAAGTTATATTGTAATTGAGAAATAAAAGAGTTTCAGTTACAATTTATAATAGTATCACAAGTGAAAAAGAAAGTAATGCTAAATGAGGATAAGAGTATGGAAATATATAATGGTAAGTCAATTTTTAAAGGTATTGCGATTGGTACAATTAGTTTTTATACAAAGGAGCGACAGGCTGTTAATCGTGAGCCAATCGAAGATACAAAAGCAGAAGTAACACGATTTGAAAAAGCAAAGCAAGAGGCACTTAAGGAAATAAAAGAGCTCCATAACAAAGTTTTGAATGAAATGGGGGAGGCAAACGCACGTATTTTTGAGGGACATGCAATCATGCTTGCCGATGAAGAGTATCATGACTTTGCGATTAATAAAATAAAACAACACAACATGAATGCGGAGTGTGCAGTCATAAGTGCGCTCGATTATTTTTCAGCTATGTTTTCGAATATGGAGGATGAGTACTTTAAAGCGCGGATTGCCGATATTAAGGATGTTTCAGACCGAATACTTCATAATTTAACAGGACATAAAAATATTAACTTTCTAACAAAACCATCTATCATCGTGGCCGAAAATTTATTACCCAGTGATACGGTACAATTTGATAGAGATAAGGTGCTTTCTTTTGTTACGAGAATAGGTGCATCCAATTCACATACGGCAATTTTGACAAGAATGATGAATATTCCCGGGCTGGTTAATGTGGATGTTAATGCAGAATGGGATGGGAAAATAGGTATTGTAGACGGCGAGAGCGGAACGATTTTTATAGATCCGGATCAAAAAACACTGAAACGATACGAAGAAAAAAGAGAAAAAGAGTTAGAAAAACAAAACTTATATAAGCAATTAAAAGGAAAAGAGAATATAACGATATTGGGTAAAAAAATAGATGTGCTTGCCAATATTAGTCATGTATCCGATTTAACGGCTGTTTTAGATAATGATGCAGGGGGCATTGGCCTTTTTAGAAGTGAATTTATTTTTTTAGAAAAATCTGATTACCCGACCGAAGAGGAGCAGTTTCTTATTTATAAAGAAGCTGCCAAGAAAATGGGCGAAAAGAAAGTTGTAATTAGAACGCTTGATATTGGTGCGGACAAACAGGCAGATTATTTTAAGCTGGAGCAAGAGGAAAATCCAGCAATGGGATGCAGAGCAATTCGTGTTTGCCTGACAAGAAAAGAGATGTTTAAAACACAGCTTCGTGCCATTCTGCGTGCAAGTGCTTTTGGAAATATATCTATTTTATATCCAATGATTATTTCGGTGCAGGAAGTAATCGAAGTGAAGGAACTGCTGGAGGAGGTAAAAAAAGAACTCACAAAAGAAAAGATTTCTTATCGGAATATAGAACAGGGAGTTATGATTGAAACTCCGGCGGCAGCGCTTATTAGTGACTTCTTGGCAAAGGAAGTAGATTTCTTTAGTATAGGAACGAATGATCTGACGCAGTATACACTTGCCATTGACAGACAGAATGAAAAGCTGGAGCAATTCTTTGATGCTTATCATGAGGCGATTTTCAGATTAATTCAAATTGTTATTCAAAATGGTCATAAGGAAGGGATAAAGGTTGGGATTTGTGGTGAACTAGGTGCCGATATTTTACTTACTGAAAGATTTTTAAAGATGGATATCGATGAAATTTCAGTATCACCGCCGTTAATATTACCGCTTAGGAAGAGGATAAGGGAGATTAAGTAGGTTTGAAAGCCGGATTTCTGAGTGCGGCTTTCCCAAACAATACTTTGAAAGCCCGTTTTTCTGAACATTGCAATGAGCCCTTAAGTGCTAAAAGCATTCAGCAAGACTTCATGCGTTTAGGAGCCCCTTAATGTCTCATTTCCATAGAAAAGAGGGCATTTCAAAGTACAGTTTGGGAGAGCCGCACTCAGAAATAGGTTTTGGAAACGCCTAAAAAAGAAAATAAAACAAAGGAGAAGTGTGATGATGATTTTTCTCAGGAGGCAAGGGAAGAATAAGCAATTGAATGATAAGTTGAAGTCAATACAGGCAAATTTTGAAAATAATTATAAGGATGCGGCGCAAATGTCTTTAGCAGAGTATATAGAAATTTTGCAGGAAGAAATACAGAACGGGAAAATGAAGGAGACGGAGCAGAGTTATTATATGAAGCTTGCAAAGGAGTATAAGGAAAGGCTTAGGAATTTTCACCATTGATTAAGTAATGAAAGCCGGATTTCTGAGTGTGGCTCTCCCAAACTGTACTTTGAAAGCCCGTTTTTCTAAGCATTGCAATGAGCCCTTAAGCGTAAAAGCATTCAGCAAGACTTCATGCTTTTAGGAGCCCCTTAAGGTCTCATTTCCATAGAAAAGAGGGCATTTCAAAGTACAGTTTGGGAAATCCACACTCAGAAATAGGTTTTGCAAACGCCTAATTAAGAGAAATTAAATAAAGGAGAAGTGTTATATCATAAAAATGTTTTAATTACTCTAATTTCCCACTCCAAATTAGTATCCCATTTTCACTGATTTTTCTGTATTCATCGATACTCATTGTATCAGATAGTTCATTAACATCACTATTTAAATAATATACTTCATAACGATTAATGGGCTGGTTGTCAAAATTGGGTTCAACAATTCTTGCAAACCTATTCAGATTACTTTTTTTCTCCCAATCCGTTGAAATAGTTTTGCTAAAATTTAAAAAGATGATTTCTATTCGTTGACCGTTTTCTATAAACACTTTGCCGGCAGAGTTTATACAATAGCTGTTTTTGGAACAACTCACATCAAGCACGTTTTTTACAACAAATGGTCTATTATTCTCTGTCATGGTAATAGGGTTTCCATCAGCATCATATCCCTCTGCATAGTAGGGGTCTATTATCGTGTTGGTACCATCTTCATTTTCCACCACGTTTGTAGTATGCACTTCCACAGTGACA
>CAYPIB010000001.1:0-13989 GCA_964410675.1 uncultured Roseburia sp. | reverse complement strand
CAAGGCCTTTCTCGTAAGGTATAATTGTTAGATGTGAAAAAATATAATTGCCAACACCGATTAGAACTGCTATTGATACGGCAACGCTAATCAAAGCTACAAGTACATTTTTCTTGAATATTTTCTTTCTAATAGATTTTAGCACGTTAATATTTGTCTCGTCCTCATACTCATGCTTAAAACAAACCTTTATTTCATCTTGCATATTTTCAAGTTTACGTTTGCATTTTTCACAAGTTTTAATGTGTTCTTCTACCAACAATTTGCTTTCTTGGCTGCAAATGCCGTCAATGTAAATCGGTAATATGTCGTTTATTATACTGCATTTATTCATTTTTGATTTCCTCCTTAATCTTATTTTTTGATCGGTAAAATGTCACTCTTGCCCAACTTTCAGAGCAGCCGAAAATTTCGCCTATTTCTGAAAATGACAGCTCCGCAAATATTCTAAGCGAAAAAACTTCTTTGTACGGTTCGTCTAAAAGGTGTAATACTTTGTGGATTTCAAGGGCTTGTGATTTGTCAACTAACGTAAGCTCAAAATTATCGCCGCTTGATAATTCGTTAGGCATATCTGCAGTAAATTTATTTCTTTTTATTAAAGTAAAGTAAATATTTTTGGCGATTTGAATAAGCCAAGTACGAACAGAACAATGCCCTTTAAATTTATCAGCCGAACAAATAGCCCTATAAAATGTTTCGCTCGTTATGTCTTTCGTAATATCCTCGTCCTTGCAAAGCGAAAAGATATAACGGTAAATATCTTTAGAATACATATTGTACAGCGATTCAAAATTCACTCAATCTCACCTCCTACTATATAAGACAAACTAAAATAGAATTCGTTACAAAATTTTAAAAATATTTTTCATAATATGACTTGCTTTTTTCGAACATATGTACTAGAATAAATAAAACAGAACATAAGTTCTGAATGACGGAAGATGTGGCAGGGTTTTAAGGTGAATGATAAATGAGTGTAAGCTTTAAAATTCTGCCGGCTGGTGTAATATTTTGAATGGAGTAGTGAAAGATGCAGGAAATACAGTTAGCGAGTCAGGCCGCCCTTTCGACGGAAGTTTCATGTATTCATAATGAGGAGCAGGAGCTCTCAGCACTAGAGAAGTTAGAAATACTAACCGATAGTGCTAAGTATGATGTTGCATGCACAAGCAGTGGTGTTAATAGAAAAGGAGATGGCAAGGGAATTGGGAATACTGTTTCAGGTGGTATTTGTCATAGTTTTGCATCTGACGGACGGTGTATTTCCTTATTAAAAGTTTTATTTACAAACGAATGTGTATACGATTGTAAATATTGTATCAACCGTAAAAGCAATGATGTGCCGAGAGCGTCCTTTACACCGAAGGAGCTCTGTGAGTTAACGATCGAGTTTTACCGCCGCAATTATATTGAGGGACTGTTTTTAAGCTCGGGTGTCTTGCATAATCCAGATTATACAATGGAATTGCTGTACCATACCCTTTATTTGCTTCGGACGGCATATCATTTTCAGGGATATATTCATGTAAAAGCAATTCCGGGGGCAGATCAGTCGTTGGTTTATAAAACAGGACTTTTAGCAGAACGAATGAGTATCAATTTAGAACTGCCTACTGCGGACGGGCTAAAAAACTTAGCTCCGAATAAACACCGGAACACAATTTTAAAACCAATGAGACTCATTCAAAATGGGATTGCACAAAATAAAAATGAGATTGCAATTTATCGGCAGGCACCACAATTTGTTCCAGCCGGCCAATCGACCCAGATGATTGTTGGTGCTACTCCTGACAGCGATTATCAGATTATGTCTGTAGCAGAGAATCTTTATAATAAATTTAGTCTTAAGAGAGTTTTTTATTCGGCTTTTATACGTGTAAATGATGATAAGGAGCTGCCGGCATTGCCGGGAGGTCCGCCACTTCTTCGAGAGCATCGATTGTATCAGGCGGATTGGCTTTTAAGATTTTATGGATTTAGAGCGGAGGAACTGCTGAGTGAGGAGAAGCCAAATTTCAATATATTGCTTGATCCTAAATGTGATTGGGCTTTAAGGCATTTAGAGCAATTTCCGGTAGAAATAAATCGGGCAGATTACCAAATGCTGCTTCGTGTACCGGGAATAGGGGTGAAGGGCGCACAAAGAATTATAAGAGCCAGAAAAAGTACAAAACTAACATTTGAACATTTAAAGAAAATGGGTATTGTCTTAAAAAGAGCGATCTATTTCATTACATGCGGAGGAAAAATGATGTACTCTCTTAAAATAGATGAAGATTATATTACTAGAAATTTGTTAAATGTAAAAGAAAAATTACCTTTTGATGTAAATCAAATTACTTATAAACAACTATCGCTTTTTGATGATATGCAGTTTAGTAATTTTAATTAATTGAAAGAGGGTAAAGTATGATGGTTAATATTTATTTATGCGAAGATTCATTAGAAGGAGTATTTTCCGGTATTTATGAAGCAATAAAGAATGGAGAGGCTGCAGATCAAAGTAAGGTAATTGCAGGTGAAATTGATAATTATGAGTTATTTGCAAATTATATTACTGTAGAAAAAAATGAAAAACATACTATGGAAATTTCAAAACTTATTTATAAGAGGCTTGGAAGTGAGGGATATATGGATATTTGCAGAGCATTGTCTTCCGAAGATGCGGCAAAGGCAGATGCTGTATACCATACCGTTTTATCGGGAAGTAATATGGGCAATCTGGCAGACACACATGTCCGAAAAGTTTTTGAACTAAGCCGTGGTGCTAATAATGAACTTTTACATCAGTTGGGTTTTTTACGATTTGCGGAGCTTGCAAATGGGATTTTATTTGCGAAGATGGCACCTAAGAATAATATAATTTCATTTATAGCACCACATTTTGCAGATCGGCTTCCACTTGAGAACTTTGTGATTTACGATGAGAAAAGAGAACTGTTTGTTATACATCCAGCTTCAAAGGAATGTATTTTAGTCGTTGGTGAAAAGTTAGATGAGGAAATGGTGGGACAGTTTTCAGAAAAGGAAGAAAAGTATCGTCATCTGTTTTGTCATTTTTGCAAAACAATCGGTATTGAATCAAGAAGGAATTTAAAGTTGCAGAGACAAATGCTGCCGATTAGATTTCGCGAATATATGCCTGAAAAAAACATTGACTTTTAATTATAAATCACATATAATGGAAATTCGGGTATGACATTGCTCTTACGTACGGGTAATGTCTTTTTTTATTTTTTGACATTGGAGGAAAAAATGGACATAATTAAATACGTAGATTCTGGAATTGATGATAGGATTCTTAGAGCGGTAACAGAAATGGGTTTTGAAAACATGACACCGATTCAAGCAGCAGCAATTCCGGTATTGTTAGAAGAAAAGGACATAATTGGACAGGCACAGACAGGAACTGGAAAAACAGCTGCTTTTGGGATTCCGGTTCTTCAAAATATAAACCCAGACAGTCGGGAATTACAGGCAATTATTTTATGCCCTACTAGAGAACTGGCAATTCAAGCAGCTCAAGAGATGCATCGTTTTTCTAAATACATGCATGGAGTTAGAATTTTACCGGTCTATGGAGGGCAGGATATTAACCGCCAGATTAAAGCTTTGAGGAGCGGAGTACAGATTATTGTTGGTACACCGGGACGTGTGATGGATCATATGCGTCGCAAAACCTTGAAATTTAATGAAGTAAAAACAGTTGTTCTTGACGAAGCAGACGAAATGTTAAATATGGGATTTCGTGAAGATATGGAAACAATCTTAAAAGATATCCCGGGAGAACATCAGACAGCACTATTTTCAGCAACAATGCCGCAGGCAATTTTGGATATTACAACACAATATCAAAATGATGCAGTACTTGTAAAGATGACTGAAAGAGAATTGACAGTTTCTGCAATCAGCCAGTATTTTTATCGGGTAAAGAGACAATTTAAGCTAGAGGCGTTAAGCAGATTATTAGCGTTCTACAGCGTAAAACGCTGCTTAATTTTTTGTAACACCAAAAGAATGGTTGATGAATTAGCTGACAGCTTAAAGAATAAGGGCTTTTTAGCAGATGGACTGCATGGAGATTTATCTCAGAAGCAGCGGGATATTGTCATGAATCGTTTTCGTAATGGTAACTTGGAAATATTAATTGCTACTGATGTCGCAGCAAGAGGCATTGATGTTGATGATGTTGAAGCTGTCTTTAATTATGATATTCCTGATGATATAGAATATTATGTACACAGAATCGGGCGTACCGGCAGAGCTGGTAAACAGGGGCGTGCATTTACTTTTATTTCAGGAAGAGAAGCTTATAAGATTAAAGAAATTGAACGCATTTGCAAAACAACAATGACTGAACGCCAACTGCCGGAAATAGAGCAGGTGACGACGGTAAAGGCTAATAAGCTGCTTGAAGAAGCAATCAGGAATTCATTAAATCGAGACCTTGGCAGTCTAAAGCAGGTAATTGAAGCGAGAATTGATTTAGGAGAAAGCTCTCTGTTGCAAATTGCCGCTGCACTCTTAAAGATGCAGATGGGAGATGACTTAAAAGCAGATATTGAAGAACCAAAACGTGATAAACGTTATGGCAAAAATCAAAATCGTGACAGAAACGATAGAAGTAAGTTCAAGGAACGCGGAAAAAGCGACTTTTCCAGTAATGGGAAAAGAGGCAAAAAAGACAATAATAAGCGTTACCGGACAGAAGGAAAAACAAACACAGACCTATATGGTCAAAAAAGAAAAACAAGCGAAAAAACAAGAGGAAATAAGAAAAATAAAAAGCAAGATTAACCCGAAGCGGCAATCAAAAATGGTTGCCGTTTTTCTTTTTTTAATCCAATATATTAGGAAAAACCAATATTAAGATTGCATAATGATATTGTTATTTACATTGACAATTAAAGGTGGCAGGAGTAATATACACCAGAGTGATTAGTTGTTTAATCACTTTTAAATTACATAGGAAAGGATGCGAGCATTACGGAGAAGATCACGACAGGTTTGCTGGAGAAGTTAAATTGCGATACAGCGTTTACCATACCAGTATTCGGTGGAATCCAGATTTCCGAAGCAGTGTTGGTAACGTGGATAATTATGGCAATGGCGACGATATTATCCACTATTTTTGTGCGAAATTTGCAAGTTATACCAACTGGAAAGAAACAATTATTTTTGGAAAGTACAATTGGTGGAATCTACGATTTCTTTTATGGAATACTTGGTGAGCATGGAAAACGTTATATTCCATATTTAATTTCGACTGCAATCTTTATTGGAATTGCTAATCTAATCGGACTTTTAGGTTTAAAACCGCCGACAAAAGATTTAAGGGTTACAGCAGCTTTGGCAATCATGAGTATTATTTTGATTGAAGCCTCGGGTATTTATCGAAAAGGTTTTAAAAAGTGGTTAAAAGGTTTTGCAGAGCCAATCCCAATTATTGCACCAATTAATATTTTGGAAATTTTTATTCGGCCTTTATCACTTTGTATGCGTCTGTTTGGCAACATACTTGGCGGCTTTGTAGTAATGGAGCTGGTGAAGCTGGCAGTACCACTTTTTGCGCCAATCCCATTAAGTTTATATTTTGATGTGTTCGATGGACTGATTCAAGCTTATGTATTTGTTTTTTTAACGGCATTGTTTATATCAGATGCCATTGAAATGGCAGAATAAAATGAAAATTGAATATGTATTTTAAAAATTAGTTTTTGGTACGAATGAAATTGAACAAAAGGTAAAAAGGAGAGAGATATTATGACAATAGCACTTGGAGCAGGAATCGCAGTATTTACAGGAATTGGAGCAGGAATAGGTATCGGCCTTGCAACTTCTAAGGCGGTAGATGCCATTGCAAGACAGCCGGAAGCAGAAAGTAAGATCAGTAAGAATTTATTAATTGGTTGTGCGCTTGCAGAGGCAACCGCTATTTATGGATTTGTTATTGCACTTATGATGATTTTCTTTTTGAAATAATCAAGCTTGGATAAAAGAATAAAAAGGGTATTGCACCTGAAATAGAAAGGTGGAGAAAATCATGCTTAAGTTGGACTATAATCTGATTTTTGAAATGGTTAATTTATTGATTTTTTATCTATTGATGAAACGCTTTTTAATTGGTCCGGTAATGAAAGTTATTGAGAAAAGAAAGCAGTTGATTCAGGATAAAATGGATGAAGCGGATAAAACTGAAAAATCTGCAACTGATTTAAAATGGCAATATGAAGTGAAGTTAGCGAATGCTAACTCTGAGAGAACACAAATTGTTGAAGATGCAAAAGCACAGGCTAAAATGGAGTATGATCGAATTATAAAAGATGCAAATGATACAGCAATAGTGATTCGTAAGGAAGCAGAGGAAGCAATTGAAATAGAGCATGGCAATGCAGTGAAAAATCTGGAAAAAGAAATTGCGGGTCTTGCGATAGTTGCCAGTGCAAAAATTATAAATGATAATAATTTAAGCGTAAATGGCAGTAAAATGTATGGTGAATTTCTAAAAAAAGCAGGTGACGGTTATGAAACAAACAGCAATTAATTATGCCAAAGCCTTGTACGAGCTTAAGATTCCAAAAGAAGACATACTAGAAACACAACAAATATTAGAACAGACAGAGGAACTAAGAGCCGTACTTAAAAATCCTTTGATTGATAAAAATACAAAGCATAGAATTATTGACAAAGTCTTTCCCAAAGAGGTTAATCATTTCTTAAAAGTACTTTGTAATTATGACAGTATGGCTTACATAGAAGGCATTTTTGCGGGGTATGAGGATTATTGTTACGAAATGGAAGGAATTCTTCCGATAACACTTTGCTATGCCAATAAACCAAGCGAAGAGGAACTTAAAAGCATGGGGCAGATTCTTTGCAAACGTTATCAGAAAAAGCGGCCGAAATTTACAATGATAGAAGATAAACAACTAATGGGTGGATTCGTTGTAAGAGCTTATGACAAAGAATATGATTATAGTTTTCAAACTAGGCTGAATAAACTGAAACAAAAATTAATGTGGAGGTGACATGAGTGAGTGCAATCAGTTCAGAAGAAATTATATCAATATTAAAAGAAGAAATAGAAAATTATGATTTAAATGTTGAGGAAGAGGAAGTTGGAACTGTTATCTGGGTAGGTGATGGTATTGCAACTATTTATGGAATGCGCCATGTCATGTATGGTGAAATTGTTCTGTTTGAAAATGGAATGAAAGGTATGGTTCAGGATATTAAGCGTCATGAAATCGGTGTTATTCTTTTTGGGCGTGATACAGAAATCAAAGAAGGATGTAAAGTAACACGTACAAAAAGGAAAGCTGGAATACAAGTGGGAGATGCATTTCTTGGTAGAATTGTAAATGCACTTGGTGCGCCGATTGATGGTAAAGGAGAAATTGCATCAGATGAATTTCGCCCCATTGAAAATGAAGCACCGGGTATTCTGGAAAGAAAATCGGTTTCGGTACCAATGGAGACGGGTATTCTGGCCATTGACTCGATGTTTCCGATTGGCCGCGGACAGAGAGAACTAATCATAGGTGATAGGCAGACTGGTAAAACTTCTATTGCTATTGATACAATATTAAACCAAAAGGGAAAGGATGTTGTCTGCATCTATGTAGCGATTGGACAAAAGGCATCAACCGTAGCCAAAATGGTAACGACCTTAAAACGTTTCGATGCTTTGCCATATACAATTATTGTTACAGCATCGGCAAGTGATCCGGCATCCTTACAGTATATTGCGCCGTATTCCGGTACGTCATTAGCCGAATATTTTATGTATAAAGGAAAAGATGTACTAATTGTATATGATGATTTATCAAAACATGCGGTAGCTTATCGTGCGTTGTCTCTCTTGCTGGAGCGGTCTCCGGGCAGAGAAGCATATCCGGGGGATGTGTTTTATTTACATTCCAGATTATTAGAGCGCTCCAGCCGTTTAAATGAAGAAGCTGGCGGCGGATCCATTACTGCACTGCCTATTATAGAAACGCAGGCAGGTGATGTTTCGGCATACATTCCGACCAATGTTATTTCTATTACTGACGGTCAGATATTTTTGGAAAGCGATTTGTTCTTTGCAGGTACACGCCCGGCAGTTAATGTTGGATTATCAGTATCGCGTGTCGGCGGTGCAGCCCAGACAAAGGCAATGAAAAAAGCGGCGGGCAGTATTCGTATTGATTTGGCACAATATCGGGAAATGGAAGTATTTACCCAATTTAGTTCTGATTTGGATGCGACAACAAAAATGCAGCTCAAATATGGCAGGGGTTTAATGGAATTGTTAAAGCAGCCATTATGCAAACCGCTTAGTATGACTGAGCAGGTTATTACATTATGTGCGGCAAATAATAAGCTGCTGCTTGATATTGAAACGGACATGGTAAAAGAATTCCAAACAAATATGCTTTCATATATAAAGGAAAATTACAGTGAAGTTATTGAGGAGATTGTAAGTAAGCAAAACTTAGATGATGAATTAACTAAGAAAATTTGTAAATGTGTGATAAAATACAAAGATTTTGCCGGTATTAAGACTAAAGAAGATTTAATTATAAAAAAAGCATAGTCATTGGTAGTTAGGAGGACTTTTATGGCAAGTGCGAGAGAAATACAAACAAGGATGAAAAGTATTAGGGACACCTTAAAAATTACCAGTGCCATGTATATGATTTCATCGACTAAATTAAGAAAGGCTAAAAAGAATTTACATGATACAGAGCCGTATTTTTTTACAATGCAAGTAGTAATTGAACGAGTACTTCGTCATATACCGGAGATGGTACATCTTTATTTTGGGAATGATGAAGAATTAATGAATCAAAAACCAAAGGAAAAATTAAAAAGAGGCTATATAGTAATTACTGCGGACAAAGGACTAGCGGGTGCTTATAACCATAATATATTTAAGCTGACGCAAGAAATGCTTGCACAGGAAGGTGAGAATAAGCTCTATGTAGTAGGTGAAGTAGGGAGACAATACTTTTCAGGAAAAGGTATTAAAATATCAGAGCAGTTTAAATATACTTCGCAGAATCCAACGATGCATAGAGCAAGAATTATTACTGAGCGAATTTTACACAAGTACAGAGAACATGACTTAGATGAAATATTTATAATTTATACAAAAATGGTAAGTAGTATTCAGGCGGAAGCAGAGATGATAAAGCTTCTTCCGTTAAACAAAAATATGCTCGCCTATGAGCCGAGTACTGTACACCGGGAGGAGTTTGCGCTAAAACCGAGTCCAAAGGAGGTTCTCGATCGAATTATCCCAAACTATATTACAGGCTTTGTATATGGTGCCTTAGTTGAGTCATTCTGCAGTGAGCAGAACTGTAGAATGATGGCAATGGATGCGGCAAATAAGAGTGCGGATAAAATGCTTAAAGAACTTGGTATTGTTTATAATCGTGTACGGCAGGCGGCCATTACACAAGAGATTACCGAAGTAATATCAGGTGCTAAGTCTCAAAAGAAAAAAAAGAAGCAGTAGCGAAAGGAGTGAAGGATCATGCAGCAAGGAAAAATTGTTCAGATTATGGGTCCGGTAGTGGATGTGGAATTTGACAATAATGACCTTCCTTATATCAAGGATGCTTTAGAAGTATATAATAATGGAAAAAAATTGGTCATGGAGGTAGCACAGCATATCGGTAATAATACGGTTCGCTGTATTATGCTTGCTTCCAGTGACGGATTACATAAGGATATGCCGGTGACAGCGACAGGGTCAGGCATTACGGTACCGGTTGGGAAAAAAACATTAGGACGTTTGTTCAATGTGCTTGGAGAGCCGCTTGATCAGGGCGAGAAATTGGATGATGTGGACAAATGGTGTATTCATAGAGAACCACCCAGCTTTGAAGAACAAAGTCCGGTTGTTGAAATGCTCGAGACCGGCATTAAAGTAATTGACCTTTTAGCACCTTACGCAAAAGGCGGGAAAATCGGGCTGTTTGGTGGTGCAGGTGTTGGAAAAACAGTACTTATTCAAGAATTGATTCGAAATATCGCAACGGAGCATGGCGGATATTCTATTTTTACAGGTGTAGGTGAACGTTCCCGTGAGGGAAATGATTTATATACAGAAATGAATGAGTCGGGAGTTATCGAGAAAACGGCATTGGTGTTTGGCCAGATGAATGAACCGCCGGGAGCGCGAATGCGTGTAGCAGAGACAGGCTTAACAATGGCCGAATATTTCCGTGATGTAGAACATCAAAATGTACTTTTATTTATTGATAATATTTTCCGTTTCGTTCAGGCCGGATCTGAAATATCTGCACTTCTTGGACGGATGCCTTCAGCCGTAGGATATCAGCCGACGTTAGCAACTGAGGTTGGTGAACTTCAAGAAAGAATTGCGTCAACAAAGAACGGCTCTGTTACATCCGTTCAGGCTGTCTATGTTCCGGCGGATGATTTAACCGATCCCGCACCGGCAACAACGTTTGCACACTTGGATGCGACAACAGTGCTCTCACGTAAAATTGTTGAACTTGGCATTTATCCGGCAGTTGATCCGCTGGAATCGACTTCACGTATTTTAGAGCCTGATGTAGTAGGCATGGAACATTATGAAACTGCAAGAAAGGTTCAGGAAATGCTTCAAAAATATAAAGAACTTCAGGATATTATTGCGATACTTGGTATGGAGGAGTTATCAGAGGACGATAAAATTACGGTATATAGAGCCAGAAAGATACAACGATTTTTAGCACAGCCATTTCATGTTGCCGAAAATTTTACCGGAGTTCCCGGTAAATATGTAACCGTAAAAGAAACGATACGCGGCTTTAGGGCAATTTTACAAGGAGAAGTGGACGAATATCCGGAAAGTGCTTTTTTTAATGTCGGAACGATTGATGAGGCTATTAGTATAGGCAAAAAGTTACTGAAGAATGCCGGTTGACAGCACGAGAGAGGATGATAAGCCATGGCATTATTTGATTTGAGAATTTTAGCAAGTGATAAAACTTTATTTACCGGAAAAGCCCAAATTGTGATTGTACCTGCAATCGATGGGGAAGAAGCGTTTATGGCACATCATGAAAACATGTTTATGGCACTTGCTGATGGAGTATTGCGGTATCAAAAAGAGGATGGAACATGGGAGGCTGCCATTACGGGTGTTGGTATTGCACAGGTAGCAAATAATCGGGTGACTGTTATTGTTGATACGGCAGAACGTCCGGAGGATATTGATGAGCAAAGGGCTCGTGAAGCACTTGAGAGGGCGCAGGAGCGGCTTCGCCAGCAGCAAAGCATTGTAGAATATCATATGACACAGGCTTCGCTTGCAAGGGCTTTATCCAGATTAAAAAATAAAAAGAAATATATATAAAATAACCCAGAGTACGGAATTATTGAATTATCCGTATTCTGGGTTTAGTTTTTAGTATTTTTAACAATATGCACGGTCAATTTGAATGACTGTATAATAGGTGGTATTTAATTCTTTAATTTTGTTTTCCATAAAAGATTTTATTATATCATCAGAGATTGTTGTATTATTCGGCAAAAGGATATCAAAAATGATATTAGTATGTGTTGGACCTTTTACGACTCGGAAATCATGAAGATTAAGACCGGCATCAAAAGATTTCAGTATTCTGATGATTTCTTTTTTTAGTGAGTTTGTTTCTTCGTCATCTTCAACTATGGGGTCCATATGTATGACAGCATCACAGCGAAGTTCTTTTTTTAATGTTCTTTCGATATTATCAATAACATCATGAAGGTAAAGTAAATCTCCTTTATAAGAAACCTCAGCATGTAAGGAAATCATTGTACGGCCCGGTCCATAATCATGAACGATTAAATCGTGGGTTCCTAAGATTTCATCATAAGAGGTAACGATGGATTCAATTTTGTCAACAAATTCTTTATCAGGAGGACTGCCTAGTAAAGGAGAGATGGTTTCTCTGGTAGCTTGAATACCTGATATAAAAATAAAAATGCCGACTAGAACACCACAATAACCATCAATATTCAAGCCTGTAAAATGTGCCACTATAGTAGCTATTAATACAAAAGATGTTGCCAGCATATCGCTGAAAGAATCTGTTGCAGTAGCAGACATTGCTGTAGATTTGATTTTACCGGCAAGAGAATGGTTATAATAATACATATAGAATTTTACCAATATCGATGCGATTAATATACAAATAACAAGGATACTCCCTTGAATATCCTGTGGATGAATAATTTTTTTTATCGAAGTACTGATTAATTCATATGCCATTACTATAATTGCAACAGAAACTAATAAACCTGATATATATTCAAAACGTCCATGTCCAAAGGGATGATCGGGATCGGGTTTTTGACCGGCAAGCTTAAAGCCGATTAAAGTAATGAGAGAAGAACCGGCATCAGATAAGTTATTAAAAGCATCTGCAATAATTGCAATTGAATTACTCATCATACCGGCAAAAAACTTGCCGGCAAATAGTAATAGGTTTAGAAAGATACCAACAGAACCGCACAAAACACCAAAATGCCTGCGGACTGTAGGATTTTCTGTATCCGTATAATTCTTAATAAAAAGGCGGCTTAAGAGTGTAACCATAAATAAACTCCTTCCAAAAGTATGTAATTTAGATTTACAATGTCTTTCCATTCTAGTATCTTTTGCTGAAAAAAACAAGGTATACTGAAATAAATTCAGATAATTTTATGAGTGCCATGTTATGACTTTGCCTTGAAAAGTGGACTTGAAGCGTGTATAATTCTAGAGGGTAAATACAAATAATAATATTTTTTAATAAACAATGCAAAATAATGAAATATAAGTAAAAATTAAGGAGATATGAAATGAGCAAAAAACCAACAGTACTTATGATTTTAGACGGCTACGGTTTAAATGAAAAAACAGAAGGTAATGCAGTAGCAATGGCTAAGACTCCGGTTATGGACAAGCTGATGAAAGAATATCCATTTGTAAAAGGAAATGCTTCAGGTATGGCAGTTGGTCTTCCGGATGGTCAAATGGGCAATTCAGAAGTTGGTCATTTGAATATGGGTGCAGGACGTATTGTATATCAGGAATTAACAAGAATTACAAAAGAGATTCAGGATGGTGATTTTTTTGAGAATGAAGCTCTTTTAGCTGCGGTTAAAAATTGTAAAGAAAATGATTCGGCATTTCATGCGTTTGGGCTTATATCTGATGGTGGAGTTCATAGTCATAATACTCATCTTTATGGTCTTTTAGAACTGGCAAAAAGAGAGGGATTAAAAAAAGTATATGTACACTGCTTTTTGGACGGACGAGATACACCGCCTTCATCAGGTAAGGAATTCGTCGAACAGTTAGAAGCAGAAATGAAAAAAATCGGAGTCGGAGAAGTTGCTTCTGTGGCGGGCCGTTATTACGCAATGGACAGGGATAATAACTACAACAGAGTACAGCTTGCATATTCTGCTCTGACAAAGGGCGAGGGTCTAAAGGCCGCTAGTGCATCAGAAGGAATTCAGGCTTCTTATGACAGAGGCGAAACCGACGAATTTGTAAAACCGACTGTAATTGTAAAAGATGGTCAGCCAACTGCCTGCATTCAGGATAAGGACAGCGTCGTGTTTATTAATTTCAGACCGGATAGAGCAAGAGAAATTACAAGAGCTTTTTGTGATGATGATTTTAAAGGTTTTAAAAGAGGAAACAGATTAGACCTTACATTTGTATGTTTTTCTGATTATGATCCGACAATACCGAATAAATTAGTTGCTTTTCATAAAGTTTCCATTTCTAATACTTTTGGAGAATGGCTGGCATCGAATCATATGACACAGGCAAGGATTGCGGAAACAGAAAAATATGCCCATGTTACATTTTTCTTTAACGGCGGCGTAGAGGAACCAAATGAGGGAGAAGATAGAATCTTAGTAAATTCTCCAAAGGAAGTCGCAACATATGATTTAAAGCCAGAAATGAGTGCTTATGAAGTTTGTGACAAATTATGTACGGCAATT